>CAINVS010000023.1 GCA_903854205.1 uncultured Bacteroidota bacterium
TCAGAAAAACACTTCCGGAGGCTAAAGCCATCATTTTTTCAAAATACCAATTTCTCTGTGTCTCCGTGTGAAAATTAGTTTATCAGATGTCAGATTTGTAAGATTCGTTTCGCTGCACGGTCCTTCGGTTCACGGAGCTCGGCATAGCCTCGGTTCTCAGAAAAAACACCACCTGAGGCTTAAGCCACCGCATCAATCATGAATTGCGGCAGAAAGTTCAGCTATCAATTTCGGATCTTTCTCAATGGCATTGCCTACCACAACTATATCCGCACCCGAAATCACGGCCTTGCGTGCAAGTTCAGGACTGCTGATACCGCCCCCGATTATCAACGGAATTTCAATTGCACCGCTCACGGCTTCAATCATCGAGCCTGATACAGGGTTTAGGGCACCGGAACCAGCATCCATATAAATCAGTTTCAACCCCAACATCTCACCTGCAATAGCAGTACATACTGCGATATCATCTTTTGAATCCGGAATCGGATAGGTATTGCTCATGTAAGAAACTGAAGTGGGCACTCCACCGTCAATGAGCATATAACCTGTTGAAATAATTTCTAAAGGGCTAATTTTTAAGAATGGAGCCGATTCCACATGTTTGCCAATCAACAGATCGGCATTCCGGCCCGAAATAAGTGAAAGAAAAAGGAGGGCATCTGCCTTATAGCTCAACTGTCGGGATGAGCCCGGAAAAAGAATGACCGGAATATTGCAGGAAGCCTTTATGATGGCAATTGCCTCGTCCAAAACATCATTTACAATAAAACTGCCGCCAATAAAGAAACAATCGGCCTTTGCGCCTACAGCAAGCGCTATAACAGCATCAATCTTTCCAATTTTAATCTTGTCGGGATCTATGAGAATAGCAAAAAGTTTACGTTTTTCAGACTTCGCTTTTACTATGTCCCGATATATATTTACACTGCCTTGCATCAGTTCCATGTTAAATTTGTAATATTCATAAACCTATATCAACATAAAGGCGTTTATATATCGCAAATATCATTCAAAAATTGTATTTTTTGTGCTAATTTTGCTTATATTAGTAATTTTGTAAACAGATTTTTAAAGTCCTTTTTTGTAATTTTGAAGTATGAATGTTTGTTCATGCGTTGAATTAAGATTCCAATCATAAAATATTCAGCTATGAAAAATATATTATTATTTGTATTTGCTACGCTCGTGCTGAGTGCTAATAGTTGTAAGAAGCCGGATAAAAATCCAAAAGGAGATTTTAAGATAATCTTTAAAGCCTTTTATGATTCAAACCCGCTGGTGGTTTTTACCGATTATCAGACAGCGGACGGTGATAATCTTCAGGTGCATGTATTGAATTATTTTCTTTCTAATATTGAACTTATCAAAGAAAACGATGAAGTTGTCAGACTAAAAGACATTGATTTTGTCGATTTCAACGGCTGTACCGATTTGACGAAGGCAAATGCAGGTGTCACTTTGACTTTCCCCGGGATTGCAGCCGGAAATTATAAAGCCATCCGCTTCGGAATTGGTGTTGAACCTGTTCAAAATGCCAAAGAGCCGGGCGATTTTTCTACTGACCCTTACTTAGGTGACCCAGGAAATTATTGGACTGCCTGGAACAGTTATATTTTTTCACGCACAGAAGGCAGGATAGATACTTTGCCGGGTGCAGCCGGTGGAGATGTTTCCTATCTCTATCACACCGGAGTTGACGGCATGTATCAGGCAAGAAGTTTTACAAAAACTTTTACGTTGGAAACAAACGCTGCAACTGAATTACAGTTTCACCTGAATGTTAAAAATGTTTTCTATAAAACAGGCTCAGAAATTAATATTGCTGCAAGTAATGTGAGTCACTCGGGTGCTGTCGGTACCCCTTTGTACAATTTGGCAAAGTCGGTAATTATTAATATCGCAGATGCGCTGACTTTACAGTAATATATTTTTTCGCAAACAGCTCATTCTATGTCTCGTCCACTCCGCTTTGCACTCCTGATCTTTGCCCTTGTAGGCATTATTATTGCCTGCGATCCCAGAAATGAAATAATTGGGCCTATTTCTCCAACTCCCGGCGATGGATTGGATACGATTGCCTATAATCCACAGGCATATCAGTTCCCTGTCATAAATGGATTGCCAGCTATGCAGATACCTACAGACAATCCGGTAACTGTAGCAGGAGTAAGATTGGGCAAATATCTTTTTTACGAAAAGATGCTGTCAATTGACAGTTCCATTTCCTGCGGAAGTTGCCATAAACAGAATAAAGCATTTACCGATGGTTTCCCAAAATCAATTGGAGTAGATGGCACTGTAGGTTTGCGCAATTCTATGTCACTCATCAATATAGGGTATGCATGGAGGCCAAATAATGCTCACAACTTTATGTGGGATGGCAAGTTCCGACATTTGGAAGAACAAATACTCGCTCCGGTTGAAAATCCTTTGGAAATGAAAAATACATGGGAAGAAGTGGAACGACGAATGCGCGGACATGCTCATTATCCAAGACTTTTCCGTCAGGCATTTGGCATTAGCACTAAAAGTGAAATCACAAAAGAACTTGCAGCAAAAGCATTGGCCCAGTTCATGCGTACGCTTAATTCTGCCGACTCAAAATACGATTCCGTAGAGTTCAGAGCTTTTAATTATTTTACTGATGAGGAACAGCGGGGCTATGAGCTTTTTTTGGGTGATATTTTGGGAACTATCGTAACAAAAGATGCGGAATGTGCCCATTGTCACAGCTTCTCACGAAATTTCTCCACTTTTGCACGCAATAATTTCTCGAATAACGGACTGGATTCTGCGGTAACTTTTAATGACTTTATTGATAAAGGCTTGGGTAACGTAACAAATATTCCCTCTGATAACGGAAGATTCCGAGAAGTGACGCTTCGCAATATCGGATTGACTGCACCTTATATGCACGACGGACGTTTTGCCACTCTCGAAGAGGTACTGAATCATTATGTATCCGGTGGGCATCCTTCTCCAAATGTGGCGAATGAACTGGCTTCTGCCCCCACACTTCGCACACTTTCTGCCGGAGATAAACAGGATATTATTGCATTTCTGAAAACGCTTACTGATACCAGTTATTTCAATAAGGCAGAATGGTCAGATCCTTTCCTCCTGCCTGACCCTTGGGTAGAGTAAAGGAGTTGTTTTAATAATTTACTTATATTACCTGATGTTTCAAAAAGAGGCATCAGGTATTTTTTGAATAGACACTTTCAATAAAAAAAGGAATCTAAGAGTTCATCTTTCAAATACAGCAGACTAAAGTCAGCGTCTCAGCCAGGTGATGCTACAGGAGGCTGAAGCCGTCCTTTCGCTGATCTGTCTTTTTTATTAACTGATATTCAGTTCAAGGACGTTCGGCCCAACGTCTCTTCCTTTCATCTTTCGTTTCACGGACCTCCGGTTCATCTTTCAACTTTCAGCATGAACATCTTTTTTCTATTATACTGGATGGCCTCAGCCGCTTGCCTTGCAGGAAGAGTGGTACCCGAACCATTTGCCACTGAGATTGATTTTATCTTTAAGCCCATGTTAATGCCGTTTTTGGCATTGTTTCTTTATGTGGAAGCAAAAGGAAAATTAGATGGGAATTTGAAACATCTGTTACTTGCTTTGCTTTTTGCCTACGGAGGTGATTTGGCACTGATGGGTGAGGGTATTTTCTTTCTGCTCGGACTTGGGAGTTTTTTGGTCATGCAGATTTTATACATCCTGCTTTTTAGGAAAGACTGGGCAAAGCCATCTTTTTTAATGAAAAAACCTGTATGGATAATGATTTTTGGGCTAATTGGTATAGTGTTTTATTATTTCTCCTATCCGGCGCTAAAGACAGATATTGTGATGTTTATTGCGGTAGCAGTCTATGCAGCAGCATTAGTCAGTATGGCACTTTCGGCCCTGAATCGTAAAGGGGGAGTTGGGGAACAGGGGTTCCAAATGTTATTTATCGGAGCATCACTTTTTATGATTTCCGATCTGATGATAGGTGTTAATCAATTTATTATTAAAGACTTTCCTTACGCCGGTTTTGCTATAATGGCAACTTATATTTCGGGGCAATGGTTGATTGTAAAAGGTTATTTACAAAAACAACTTCATTGATTTAGGACTAATGCCTTTAGTGCTGAAGGCCTGCTTTGGAAAAGTGAAATGTCATTTCTTAACCATCAAAACGGGCAGTTGTATTTTACATTCTACCATTCGCCAAGTATAAAGCTTCTTTCACTGAAAGCAGGCAAATCTGTATTTTCTTCATAGAAAAATTTGAGTTCATCCTGCTTGTCCATAAGACCGAGGCTGTAAAGCACAGGGACAAAATGATCGGGACTAGCACAGTCTGTTTTTTAATTTATGACTTATTTCATAATTTATCAGATTTTTAGTACCGGAAGTACTTTGATCAGCAACGGACTCAAAGAATTAGAAAGGGTTATGCGTTCTGAGGCACTTATGGTCGCGAATCCAAACATCTCGCCTGAAAAAGCAACAATTTTAACAAAAACTGCTTTTTAGTATTGAAGCAGTAGAAGCGGCAAAAAGAAATAAATATACGCTGCTGAATGTCCCAAATGCAGAGACTGAGGCTATCTGTAATATACTGCCCTGTATGAAAAGTCCAACTGTTTTACCCTTGGCAAATAGGGCTGATGTTCACGGTATTCTTAAGGAATCAAAAAAAATCTGCGAATATCTGTTTTATCCACGCTGTTTCAAGAACATCTGCGGTCAATAAGAATTTTTACAAATTGTAAATTTTTGGCTGCCTACCTGCCCAGTTTATCAATCAGCTGATTGCTTTGTTCCTTTAAAAATTTATTTTCATTGAGCAATTGCTGAATGTACAATTCATAGCCCGAGGATAGCTCCTGTCCGATTAGTTTTTGGTGTCCCTCACCATTATTGGTCAATTGAAAAATATTCGCCACCTCCAGCGATAGCGCTTGTTGCAGACTGACATTGTAGTGATTGCAAAGCTTCACCAGCAGATTGAGCTGCAGATTTGGGTAACGGCCATTCTCTATTTTAGAAATCACGGGATGCGTGATGCCAATATCCTCTGCTACCGATTGCAGGGTCTCCTTACGTGCATTGCGTATGGTATGCAGGTTATGTCCTAAGGTCGATAACAGGGCATTTATATCAATCGATTTCATAAAATTGTGCTTTGATTTAAAGCAAATTTACAAAATGTAACCAATAAGCACAAATTGTAGTGGCTTTTTTTAAAATAATTTTTTTAGGGCTTGTATATTTATGGGGTATGGAATTTTGAATTAAAGGAATTTCAAGCATTGGAGCCAAGAAAACCAAGAAAAAACAGGGTGGATTCTGAAAAACCAAAAGAGTAGGAAGGGATTTAAAAAACTATAATCATGAAACCAAAGAAAATCTTTACATCAACTTCATTTTTTGCTATTCTGTTTTTTGCTTTCTTATCATCTGGTTGCGAGAAATCGGCAAATACAACAGTTTATGAATGGTCGGCAACAATTGATGGCGTGAATTATGATTATAGTATGTCCTCTACATCGCCAACCGACCAGGGTAATTGTCAAATGATAAACGCTATTAGTTCAAGTATTTTATTACGCGATGAAAGTGGGTATCCCGCATTAACCTTTTCATCAACAACTCCATTTGTAGTAGGTACATATACATTTAATGCCCAGTCAATTTCTCCAAATACCGTCGTGATGGTAAGAAGTTTTTCCCAACCAGTTCCAGAATCGTTTTCAAATATCTTTCCAAACTCACAAATAACCTTGAATATTACCTCTGTAGGTGCTGTTGGTGGTGTTGTTGAGGGAAATTTCAGTGGTTCTATTGGTAAAGCTGTTCCACCATCAAGCATTACCTATGTCAATATGAGTGGCACATTTAAAGCTTATATAATTAATTAGATTATAAATCAAAGCTATCACTTTAGAAAAATATATTATTCATGATTATAAAAGTAATTTTCTTGCTAGTGCTTTTCGCAATTAAAGCGAATACACAGAGCATCGCGCCCCAGTCAATCAATTCGGCTGGAACCAAAATGACTCAAAGTAACGGTTCTCTGAGTTTTACAGTGGGCGAATTAGTAGTCCTTCAACAGTTTGATGCTAATGGCAACAGTCTGGGCTCCGGATTTACCAATGCTTCGACAATTTCGACTACAATTTTGGCAGTGGAAGTACCCAATGCAGAAATCCTGAAAGTGGATGTTTTTCCGAATCCTACGACAGATTTAGTTCAGATTCGAATCAAAGATTCTAAACTGGAAGAAATGCTACTCTCCGTCACTGACCTGACCGGCCGGGAACTCTATCAGGGTCGTTACCGCCTTGTACAGCAAAGTATCGGAATCAATACGGCTGCATATTCCGCCGGCACTTATTTGTTGAGTTTGAAAGACCTGAATGGTAAAATTTTAGGATCCTATAAAATTGTAAAACAATAAAAACACAGCATCATGAAAAATATTTTTTTCTTTTTAACATTTTGCTTTGCGCTTTCCACTCAGTTGTTAGCGCAAATACCTCCACAGGCTTTCAATTACTCTGCCGTAGCGCGCAATGCAGCAGGACAACCCATTGCCACATCAACTATTGGTATTCAGATTAGCATCCTTAAAACTTCACCAACAGGTGCATCGCAATACAGCGAAAACCATTTTGTAAATACCGATGCCTATGGTCTTTTTAATTTGGTCATAGGTACTGGTGCTGTACAAAGTGGTGCAATGGCTACAATAGACTGGAGCAACGATAATTATTACCTCAAAGTCGGAATGGATGCAACAGGAGGTACTAACTTCTTCACCATGGGTACAACGCAGTTATTGTCTGTTCCTTATGCCTTATATGCGAAGAGCGCAGGAAGTGTTAGTGGTGGCGGAAGCGGTGGTGGTTTTACCCACTACATAGGTGAAGCATTTGGCGGTGGCGTTATTTTTCATTTATGGAAAGATACACAAGGAGTGGAACATGGATTAATAGTGGATAAAACAGATTTAAGCACAAGCCAGGACTGGAGTAATATTGACGCGACTTTAATTGGTGCATCTGCTCAAAGTAGTTGGGATGGCTTAAGTAATAGTAATGCAATTGTGTCGCAGGCTGGACATACCAGCAGTGCTGCCTCAATTTGTTTGAACTCAACCAATGGTGGACAAAGCGACTGGTATTTGCCTTCAATAGAGGAGCTAAGTCTTTTATGGATTAGCCGATTCAATGTAAATAAATCTTTATCAGCAATTGGAGTCGCAACAGTTTTGTCAAATTCGGCCTACTATTGGAGTAGTACGGAGTACGACGACTACAACGCGTCTATCTTATGCTATGGGTTTGCCAACTACGGCTCCAACGGTAAGAGCACCACGCACTCTGTGCGTGCGGTTCGGGCTTTTTAAAAAAAATATTTTATAACCTTATAAATCTTATTAAGATGTTTGAAGAAAAAAATCAAAAAATTAGAATTAAGTTTTATGATAAAAGTCTAAACAGTAAAGAAGCGTATACCATTCTTGATTTACAGAATGAAATAGAATGAACCATCAAGGTTTTCCATTAGCAAATGCTATAGCCTCGGAAGATGAGTTAGATAAATTTATGAGAAAATATGATAATTATCGAATTGATCATGAATTCAACAAGTGGTTTGGCAGAAAAATTAAAGTAGAAAGTATTTCTCATAATTCACCAACACTCTTAACAATCATTGTTAGTTACAAGGTTGCAGAAATGATTCTGAGCTATTACAGAAATGATAACCCAACATTAAATATAGAAAATCTTGGAAAGGGGAATAACGTTCAATCTAAATTATTAAGAGATTTTATTAATTCTTTAGAAATGCTCAGGGAGATTATTGAAGAAATTACAGAGGGATAGAACTTTCAAAGTTTCAATATTAGATCTAATAATGGGTTGACCTGAAAAAGGCAGCCCATTTTTATTCTTGCCTATCGGCTACGAACAGGACGCTCCGTTGGAGCTGAAAATACGTTCGAGGCAACAGCTCTAGGAACCTTTTAAAAAACTAAAAATTTATTCTTTAGCAATTTGCATAGTCCCATCGGGACGACCTGTTCTTAGATAGTTATGAATATAGATTGTGTTTTAGCCCCATCGGGGTGACCTAAACATCATCATCATCAATCCAATTAAGATGAAATAATTTGCCCAGGCACAGGTCACCACGCTGCGGCTCATTTCCCGTTCATGCCTATCGGCTAAGAACAGGCTGCTCCGATGGAGCTGAAAATACACTCGGGGTAACGATATTAAACCTTTTAAAAAACTAAAAATTTATTCTTTAATAATTTGCATAGTCCCATCGGGACGAACTGTTCTTAGATTGTTATAAATATAGATTGTGTTTTAGCCCCATCGGGGTGACCTAAACATCGTCATCATCTATCCAATCAAAAAGATATTTTTCGTCATATTCGATTTCAAATTTTGACAAAAATTCGAGATATTCCTCTTTAAACGATTTTCTTTTATGATGTTCCTCCTGATTCAAGACATATTTGATAACCTTGTCTAACTGACTGTTAGAATATGAAAAAGCGCCAAATCCAATTTGCCAATTGAATTTACCCTTAACCCATTGTTTACTGTTAATAAAATTCGAAGATGTTGATTTTATATCTCTTACCAAATCTGATAAAGCAATGTTCGGTCGCATGCCAATTAGAATATGAATGTGGTTTGGCATTGCAAAAATTGCAAGCAGTTTTTGGCCTTTATTCTCAATAATCGTTGCTATGTATTTATGAAGTTCTTCTCTGTTATTTTTAGAGATTAAATTTGTTCGTTTGCTTACTGCGAATACGATTTGAATATTGATTTGAGTATAGGTGTTTGCCATTTTCAATTTTTTTTAAAATATTATGTTTCGAAAATAAAACAAATAAATTCAAATTGCAAATGTTTTTTTGTTAATTCGAATCAGGTCACCACGCTGTGGCTCATTTCCCGGTCTTGCCTATCGGCTAAGAACAGGCCGCTCCGCTTGAGCTGAAAATACACTCGGGGCTACGGTTCTAGGAACCTTTTAAAAAAACTAATAATTTATTCTTTAGCAATTTGCATAGTCCCA
>CAINVS010000024.1 GCA_903854205.1 uncultured Bacteroidota bacterium
ATCTATGATGCTATAAACATGAGACCCCGAAGGGGTCAGCTGACCCCTTTGGGGTCCCATGTTTATAGAAACCAATTTTACAAAAGATTCCGACCCCGTAGGTGGTCGTATGTTTTTAAGAGAAGGAATAATATATTTATACCAAAAAACAAAACAATAAACATGAAATACCCTGCCTTAATTCCATTTTCAAGCGGAATAGACAGTTCATTGAAAATTCCCCCTAAAGTTGATCATTTAAAAAAAATTATATAGACACATTTCATTTTATAACATCTAAATTTATAAATATGTCATCCACATTTTCACAAATCTATATCCATATCGTATTTGCGGTTAAAGACGGAAAAAGCCTAATTCATGAGTCTTGGGAAGAAGAATTGTATAAATACATTACAGGGGTCATTAAAAATAAAGGACAAAAATTATTGGCAATCAATGGGATGCCTGACCATATACATATTTTAATTGGTATGAAGCCAACTTGCTGCCTTTCAGATTTAGTACGGGAAATTAAAAAATCTTCGAATGAATTTATTAAGGAAAAGAAATTTACTAAGTTTAAGTTTCAATGGCAGGAAGGCTTTGGTGCCTTTTCGTACAGTCATTCGGCACTGGACAATGTAATTAATTACATTAAAAATCAAAAAACACATCATCAAAAAAAATCATTCAAAGTAGAATATTTGGAATTTCTAAAGGCCTTTGATATTGAGTATAAAGAAGAATATTTATTTGAATGGTTTGAAGATTAACGAAATTAGGTATTTATAGGTATGAAAATACGACTCCGAAGGAGTCAGATGCCTTATCCATATTTAAATCAAACAATTTTATTTGCGATTATTATTGATTTTTGCACCATCTTAAAAACATGCGACTCCAAAGGAGTCGAAATCCAACATTAATCTATGATGCTATAAACATGAGACCCCGAAGGGGTCAGCTGACCCCTTCGGGGTCCTATGTTTATAGTAAACAATTTAGCAATTGATTCCGACCCCGTAGGTGGTCGTATGTATTAGAATAATAGTTATAATGATTTTTGCCTTATAATGAAATATGCAACTCATATGGATTTGAATTCGAAGAATCCGCAGCAAAATCATGCTATTAATTTTATAAACATGGGACCCGGTCAGCTGACCCCTTCGGGGTCCCATGTTTATAGAAAACAATTTAGCCATTGATTCCGACCCCGCAGGCGGTCGTATGTGAATTAGATTAGGAATAAAAAATATCAACAAATTATCAATTATCAAAAAACATGAAATACCGTGCCCTAATTCCATTTTCCGGCGGAATAGACAGTACAGCCGCGCTTTACCTGACGCTGACGGCAAATCCCAATGACCGTTTTCTCGTTTTTAAAGTTAATCTTTACAATGGACACAGCGGCAGCAGAACCATCATGGAAGAAAGAGCCGTCAATGCAATTTTGGATGAATTGAGACAAATGGGCATTCATAATTTTACTTATCGGCGATTGTCTTTTGATTATTCCCAATTGGGGACTCCGCCCATTTGGGACAGCGAATCCGTAAATTTTGCTGCTGCCACCTGCATCAGAGCTCAACCTGAAATTCATGAATTTATTGAAGGAGCTATTGCAGATGATTTTTTACAGCCGGGATTTGACGACAGAATCAGTCAGATTGAGAAAATTCTTTATCTCGTCAGTGAAAAGAATAAAGATAATCTGAACATTGTTTTCCCTTTGAAAGACATGTTCAAATATGATGTCATGAAGGCTATTCCAAACAACATCCTAAAGCTTACCTGGTCTTGCCGTTTTCCGGTAGAAGCAGAAGGATGGGATATGCAAAGGTGCAAAAAATGTCATACCTGCAAGGTTGTCAATGCCGTACTGGAAAAACATGGAGATGAATTTCCTGATATGTATTAAGCCACAAGAATAACTTCTGCCTGAGATCCATAAGACCTCATCATTTCTGAGATAAAGTTAAAATCAGATTTTGATTGAATATTTAAGCGATTGAGCCTTGGTAGATTCGCCACCCATTCCATCTCTTTTTTTCTTAATGTATTAACTGTCAATTCCTGCAAATTAACCATTTTCATAATATTGGCAGAAAGTGAAAAATGCTGTGACTCGTTATATTTTGTCAATATATACAGCTCTTTCAAATTTGTCATTTTATAAATATAATCGGGTAGATGCCTTAATCTTGTCTGCAGGGAGGGAAACCTTAAAATCAGTTTTTCCAAATTATGCAATAAAGGAAGATTTTCCCAAAATTCATTTAACTTATCCCAATGAAAAATATATGCATTTTCAGAAAGTTCCAAGCTTTTTAGCTGATGACAGTCCCAAATCGGGCCCGTCACATTGGTCGAATGAAGGATAAGATCCTTTAGATTTTCCATCTGCGGCAGTAGTTCAGGGAAATTTAACTTGTACCAGGAAGATATGGAAAGTGATTCCAATGACTTTGTTTTCAAAAAATCAGCAGTTATTTCAAAATCATAACGACTTTCAATTTTCAATTTTTTGAGGGCAGGCATGACCGCTAATTGGTCTCCAAGGCATTTAACCGTCTGTGTGCCAAAATAAAATTCGTTTACCTGATCAAAAACTTCAAAGCCTTGCGGAAAATCTTTTGTCTGAATATCTTCGATATTAATTTTCTTTACTAAAGATGATATTGCCTTCGAAACAGGAGGAATCTTTTCTTTGCGCAATACCCTGCATTTTAATTCAGCATTATAAAGATTTGCCAAAAAATCGATAGGAAGTTGGTTGGGAATATCGCTTAGCGCCCATCCATAAACCGCTTTTACGAATTCTTCAAAATCAGGATCTCCGTCATCGCGCATACCTCGGGCAATCTGCCATGCGATGGAAACATTGCTGATATCACGGCTGCGGATTAGGTCAAAGAACGATTCAATCTGCATAAGGCATGTGATTTATTTATTCCAAGTTAATTAAAAGGGCAAATCAGACATTACTTCTGCTTTTGATCCAAGTTCTTTCATTTTTAACACAACTGCATTGAAAACATCCTCGGAAAGACTGAAAATCTCAAATTTAATGAGTTTCGGGAGTTTGGCCACAAATTCAATTTCAGTAAGCTCTACGGTATCCATATATAACTCTTCCAAATTTGAAAGATTCGTAATTTTTTCTGTCAATTTATTCCCATTATAAGCACCCGAATAATACAAATAAATGTCCAAAACTTTTAGACTTTTCATACTGCAGATACTTTCATTTAGAAATTTTTGGAATGTCGAAATGTTGTGAATCGAAATATAAATCGACTCCAAATTTTCGAGCCGGGAAACTCCTGAAAATAGGCTATTCGCATTTTCCCCGCCTTCGTCTTCCAACATCCCAATTCTTAGAGATTTAAGTTGATTACAGGACCAAATTGGACCTTGTATCTGAGGACATCTCAATTCCAGATATTGAAGATTTGTCATATCAGGCAGATTATCGGGAAGTTTTACGCATTTCTTTGAGGTTACAACCAACCTGTTTAACTGTTCACATGCTATAAATTCGGGCAGAAGTTCAAAATCATATTGACAATTTATTTTCAAAGTTTCCAAATTGGAAAGTTTTCCCAATTCATTACCAAGACAACTTATGGTCTTTGTGCCAAATTTAAACTCCTTTAAATTTTCGAAAACATCAAAACCCTTTGGAAATTTCTTAGTTTGGATGTAATTTATATTTATTATATCAACCAGTGGTGAAAGAGCTATTGATTCAGGAGCTATCTGTGTTTTGCGCAACACATTGCATTTCAGTTCAGCATTATAGAGTCTGCTCAAAAATACTGCGGGAAGCTCAATTGGGATATCGCTGAACGCCCATCCGTAAACAGCTTTTACAAATTTAGTAAAGTCATTATCTCCCGAATCGCGCATACCACGTGCAATCTGCCAGGCAATTTCAGCATTCGCGATTTGTCCGCTTTTTATAAGTTCATAAAATGGTTCTAATTGCATGTTAATGCTGCTTTTATACTTTTCCGACTTAATTTTTAACTCTGCAGGCACCATCACAACTTGGACAGAATGGGCCAAAACTGCCTGATTTAAGATTCATGCCTAATTTTCTGCCCTCTTCGAGCTTGGTCTGCATATCTGTAATTTCCCGCTCGTTCATACCTGTTTCTTTAAAATATCTGTCAACATATCGGCTTACAATCTTAGAAAAAGCAGTTTGTTTATCTTCTTTACTGCCTTTCACCAAACCATCAATAATCTCATTGGGAGTATTGCTGTTTTTTTGTACATAAGCAGCAATATAATCTCTTATAGCAGATTCTACGGGTCTGCAGATCGGGCATTTTCCAACAAAAAAAACATCCTGATTTTCAACAATCCATCGGGCATGGTTTAAAGGAAAAGCTTCTGCTTTCATACCTTCAAGAATTGCTTCTTTTAGAAACTGATCCATAGATAAGGTTTTGATGGCATTGTATCTTTTACCCTGAATGGTGAAGGCTATCTTTGTGTCAAGCAATACAGTATCAGCTTTGGAACTGCTGCGCAGCAAAAGGTTGAAAGAAGGGCATTTGCCTGCCGAATAATATTGTTTAGGTACAGCAAAACGGTAAAAATGATTTACCGGAGTAATACCAAAATGTCTGGTTACCAAACAGGGATAAATACCTTTAGGACCAATTCTGCCTTTGTTATAACGCCTTACACAAAGCGAATCCGCCGATTGTTCCATGACAACCAATTCAGTTCCATAACCTGCATTTTTGCGGGGAAAGGTAAATAGTGATGCATCTTTTTCGGCATAGTAAATAACAGGGCAGGCCTCGAACTCCTTGTCTATTTTGGCCGCATCCGCTTCATACTGAGCCTTTGCGATTGGACCTGAACCAGTCCATGCAGAAATAAAAACCGCATCAATGCGCTCAAATTGATTCCAAATATCGGGAGACAACTGAAGCATTATCTGGTTGGAGTGACTACGCTTGTTTTTGTTTTTCAAAGGAACCTCCTCATCCAATACCAAGGTTGTCAATGTTGTAACAGCATTATTCTGTGCAAAAGCGAGCACTGTACAAAGGAGAAAGGGAAGTATTAAAAAAGATTTCATAATAAATTTACTTCTAAAGCAGTTTCGAGGATGGGATTAACTTTATCTTTCGCAAGATAGTATATTTTTGTTTAATTAAAAAAAGTAAGATGCCCTCAAGAATTTATATACTGCTAACAATATGCTTCTGCTATGCCTGCGGATTCCATAACAAAAAGCCGATAATCAAAATGGATACAAATACTTCTCCGGAAATACAGGGTCACCGCGGCTGTCGCGGTCTGATGCCGGAAAACACTATTCCTGCATTTATTAAAGCGCTCAAGTTGGGTGTAACAACTCTTGAACTTGATTTGGCAGTTACTAAAGATAGAATTGTAGTCATCTCTCATGAGCCCTGGCTCTCACATGAATTTTGCAGCGATTTGTACGGTCATAGGATTTTGGAAAAAGAAGAGAAAAACTTCAATATTTATCAAATGACTGTTTTGGAACTTCAGGGCTACGACTGCGGCTCACAGACACATCCGCGCTTCCCGGAACAAATGCTGATGCGGGTGCACAAACCTACTTTTGCAGAAATGATAGATTCTTTAAGGGAATATTGTGTAAAAAACAACCGGCCTCTGCCGCATTTCAATATTGAAATTAAACGTGAACCTGAATATGACGGTATTTTCTGTCCTCCTGTATCTGAGTTTTGCGAATTGGTTTTGAAAGTTATAAGAGAAAAACAAATTGAACAGCACTGCAATCTTCAGTCCTTCGATTGGGAAACCCTGCGCATCTGCCACAAACTTGCTCCAGAAATTCCCCTGGCCATGCTGGTCGAAAACAATCTCAGTCCGCAGGAAAATCTCGATAAATTAGGTTTTAAGCCACAAATCTACAGCCCCTATTTCAAACTCATCGATACAAATCTGCTCGAATGGGTCAAAAAACAGCATATGAAATTGATTCCATGGACAGTAAATGAACCGAAAGATATAAAGAAAATATTGGCAATGCCCGTAGACGGCATTATTACTGATTATCCCGACAGGCTGCTGAAGATGATCCCCTGATGCAGCTATATACCGATCATGTAATGAAAAATATATTATTAATTTTCATTATACAACCTATTTATATTGGGCATTCGAACAAGAAATACTATATTTATTTTTCAATTTAAATTATAATTGAAAATATTATTTTGAATTCTTTGCAACGACCAATATCAATAACCGAATGAAAAAAATTCTACAGTTTATTTTTATTCTTTTCTTCGCCAATCAGGCTTTTGCCGCAGATTATTATTGGGTGGGCGGTACAGGAAACTGGTCCGATTTTGCCAATCATTGGGCAACAACTTCCGGAGGCAGCGCTTTTCATCTTCAGGTGCCTACATTGAATGATAATGTATTCTTCGATGCCAATTCTTTTACAGCAGCAGGACAAACTGTTACAAATGATCAAACAATCATTTACTGCAGAGATATGAAATGGAATGGCGTTACAAATACGCCAAGTTTTGCAGGCTCCAGCAGCAATGAATTAAAAATTTATGGGTCTCTGTTTTTTAGTGCCGGCATGAATCTTACCTACAATGGCAAGATATATTTTGAGGCCACAACAGCCGGTCATACGATTACGATGGCCGGTAAATCATTCAATCAATACATTTATTTCAACGGATTGGGCGGCAGTTGGTCCTTTAATGATGCATTTCAAAGCAGTACCTGGGTAAATTTGGTTCGTGGCACGGTCAATACAAATAACAATACTGTCACAGTCGGTTCTTTTTATGCATCTGCCAACAATGCGATGACACTCAATTTGGGTTCTTCTCTGGTCACTGTTACCGGATCGACCTTTGCATGGTGGGTAAACAATACCATGTTTACGCTCAATGCCGGCACTTCCCGAATCAGACTCAGTGCAGCAAGTGCACCTGATATCAGATATGCCAATAACCTCACTTTTCATGATGTTGAGTTTAGCAATCCAACAGCAACAGCGAGTATTATCAGTTCCAACAACTGTACTTTCAACTCCCTTACATTTTTGGGACATGGCGTTATCAACGGCAGTCATCTCCCAGCTAACCTCAATCTTAGCGCCGGAAAAACCTATGAACTGCAGAACGGACAGACACAAACTGTAAGTACTGTAAATGCCATTGGCAATTGCACCGCTTTTATAACCATCCGTTCCTTGACAGCAGGTGCACAGGCTACTTTGAGAAAAACATCGGGCAGTCTTTTGGTGGATTTTGTACAACTCAAAGACATCAATGCCACAGGCGGTGCAGGTTTCACTGCCAATAATGCAGTTGATCTCGGCAACAATACAGGTTGGACAATCAATGTCTCTCCCTCAAGAGTTTTATATTGGATAGGCGGTACCGGAAATTGGTCCGATCCAAATCATTGGTCATTGAGCAGTGGTGGTGTAGGCCCGCAATGCCCGCCCACGTTTCAGGACAATGTATTTTTTGATGCAGGATCTTTTACTGCTGCCGGACAAACAGTTACGATCGATGGACAGGCCTATTGCCGTGATATGAGCTGGGCCGGAGTTACAAACAATCCCACATTTGCAGGCATCAGCACCAATGACCTTCGCATCTATGGCTCATTGACCTTTGCTTCGGGAATGTCCCGTACCTATCAGGGAAAAACCTATTTTGAAGCAACCACTTTGGGCAAGACAATTACAATGGCCGGCCAAACTTTTAACCAATACATATATTTTAACGGTTTGGGAGGCGGATGGACTATTCTCGATGCTTTCACCAGCAGTACTTGGGTAAATTTGGTTCGTGGGACCGTCAATACCAACAGCAATAATGTCACAGTCGGTGCCTTTTATGCATCTGCCAACAATGCAATGACACTCAATTTGGGTTCTTCTCTGGTCACTGTTACCGGTTCGACCTTTGCATGGTGGGTAAACAATACCCTATTTACACTCAATGCAGGAACTTCACTCATCAGACTGACAGCATCCAGTGCGCCGGATATTCGTTATGCTAATAATCTCACTTTTTACAATATTGAGTTTACCAATCCGACAACTATTGCCAATATTATCAGTTCGAATAACAGTACTTTTAATTCTGTCACTTTTTTTGGTCACGGCATCATCAACGGCAGTCATACTTATAACACGCTTAAT
This sequence comes from uncultured Bacteroidota bacterium, assembly GCA_903854205.1. GTDB lineage: Bacteria > Bacteroidota > Bacteroidia > Chitinophagales > Saprospiraceae > Saprospira. The sequence continues at coordinate 8,186 of CAINVS010000024.1, forward strand.
TTGGCAGCAGGAAAAACTTATGACCTGCAAAGCGGTCAGACACAGACTGTCAGCACATTAAATGCCAATGGTACCTGTACTGCTTATATTGTTATCCGTGCTTTAACAGCCGGGACAAGATCTACAATCCGAAAAACTTCAGGAACTATCGATGTTGACTTTGTTCAGCTGAAAGACCAGTCAGCTACCGGTGGAGCAGTATTTACTGCCACCAATGCCGTCAATCAGGGCAATAATATAGGTTGGATTATCAATGCCTCTGCCCCTCGCAATCTCTATTGGATTGGCGGCAGCGGCAACTGGTCCGACTTAAATCATTGGGCTTTTAGCAGTGGTGGAGCCGGACCTCAGTGTCCCCCTACTTTTCAGGACAATGTATTTTTTGATGCCAATTCCTTTAGTGCTGCGGGACAGACTGTTACCCTCGACGGGCAGGCCTATTGTAACGATATGGATTGGACAGGCGTTAGTAATAATCCAACCTTTGCCGGAATCAGTACAAATGAGCTTCACATTTTCGGCTCACTGACTTTTGCTGCCGCCATGAACCGGACCTATCTGGGCAAAACCTATTTCGAATCGACTTCAGCAGGAAATACCATAACAATGGCCGGGCAGACCTTCAATCAGTATATTTATTTTAATGGCCTTGGCGGAGAATGGACACTTTTGGATGCCCTGAGCAGCAATACCTGGGTAAATTTGGTTTCAGGCACCCTGAATACCAACGGGAACAGAATGACCGTAGGTGCATTATATGCTTCTGCTAATAATCCTATGACACTAAACTTGGGCGCTTCTATTGTTACGATAACAGGATCTACCTTTGCCTGGTGGATCAACAATACGATGTTTGTACTGAATGCCGGCACTTCCCTGATAAGATTCACTGCTTCCAGCGCACCTGATATCCGATATGCCAATAATCTCACTTTCTACGATGTGGAATTTACTGCCCCTAATGCTATTGCCAATATTATCAGTTCCAACAACAATACTTTTCATTCAGTAATATTTTATGGCGATGGGGCTATCAGCGGCAATCATACTTTTGCTGATATCAGCTTTTCTCCCGGACATACCTATACTTTTGCGGCGGGCAGCACTCAGACCTTTACCAATAGTTTCAAAGCCTTTGGTACAGGTGGTTTTCCTATCGAGATTGAATCAACAATTGCAGGTGTTCAAGCCAATTTTGTGATGGCATCAGGAACAGTTTGTGCCACCTTTTTATTTATCAGAGATAACAATGCCGGCGGCGGAGCAAGCTGGTTTGCAGAAAACAGTACAAACAATGGCAATATCAGTGGCTGGATCTTAGGCCCCTGCAGCCTCCTCCCTATTGAACTTATTCAGTTTAATGGCAGAATTACAGGGTCTGAAAATCAATTGTTGTGGATTACGGCTTCTGAAAAAAATAGTGCCTATTTTATATTGGAAAAAAGTCAGGATGCTTTGGAATGGACTATTTTAGGAACTGTTGATGCTGTAGGCAACAGCAGCATTGAAACAGATTATACATTGACAGACCCCACTCCATACCAAAAAACTTATTATAGACTAAAAATGGTTGATTTTGATGGCAGTGAAACTGAATTACCGGTAATCCTGCTTGAAAACAACAATACTATTCGTTTTGAAGATATAGCACTATTCCCGAATCCTGCTGATAATGACATCACCTTGAGTCTGCCTGCTGCGCTGTCAAATTCGAAGGTATCTATCAAACTATTTGATGCTTTGGGACAAGCATACTGTGTTCGGGAACTGCTGTCTAAAGATGCTGCAAACAAATTGAATTTAAATACTGCATCCATCCCAGCAGGATTGTACTTCCTTTCAATAAGTTATGAAAATTTGCAACAGGTTGAAAAAATAGTGATTAAGCATTAGGATTTTTTAAATATAGATTGCAAACCCACAGGAAGTTAGCTTTCTGTGGGTTTGATTCTTGTGGATGTGGGCTACAAAATAAGCGGAAGAAAACTCCTCCGCTTATTTTATATCAATTAGCTGATAATCCCTCTCAAAACCTAGCACGATGCGCTAATCCCTGAGGCAGCGCAGATTGACCTTGCACCTTTCTAACGAAGACGCTGCTAATCCTTATTACTAAGCCATTGTCTTTATTAAGGCAACGATTCCCATGCAGCTCTCGAAGTGAACTCCGTAGAACACCACGGGAGGCCGGAGTTGGTAATTAAGTCGAACGTCCTTGCATATCATCATAAGAATATTTTGACCTATTTGTGTTTTGAATTTTACCCAAAGCGCATAAGCAGGCGCAAAAATCTGATGCTTTTAATCTCAGATTTTTCATCACCACCGGATACCTGGGTTTCAACCCGGGACTGTTTCAGCTCCAGCGGAACGGCCTGTTCTTAGCCGCAGGCAGGAACAGGTTTTGAGCCACAAAGTGGTGACCTGCATAAATTCCTTTTTAAACGACTTTTATTTTCAATTCCGGAAATGGAACAGGTCATCCCTACGGGACTGTTTCACATCTTCGCCTTTCGGCTAAGAACAGATGCCCCCTATGGGGCCGGAAAAATTTCGCAAAAATCTGATGCTTTTAAGCTGAGATTTTTCATCACCACCGGATACCTGGGTTTTAACCCAGATCTGTTTCAGCTCCAGCGGAGCGGCCTGTTCTTAGCCGCAGGCAGGAACAGGATTTGAGCCACAGCGTGCTGACCTAAATTGAATGTTTTTTTTGTGCTCAAGCAGCATGGAATGACATTCAATAATGAGCAGGCCAGACAAAGCAAATATTTTCAAATCAGACTTGCATCTCATCTTCAAAAACGCTAACTTTGTATGACATACTAAAAAAGCACAATGGAACTCCCCGAAAAGTACATCAACCCCCTGACCGATTTGGTTTTAAAAAGCTCTTTGGCGAAGAAGTCAATAAAGAGTTACTGGTCGATTTTTTAAATGAACTGCTGCCCGAACC
>CAINVS010000025.1 GCA_903854205.1 uncultured Bacteroidota bacterium
ATTAAGGAATATTTAAACAAGAATGAATATTCATATAGGCGTGCCAGTCAATGTGCGTTCTTACAACTTCAGTATCCTGAAGTTTGGAAAACAACGTTGGATCATCATCGAAAAGAGCTGCTCATAATTAAAAATCATGTAGCAGATGACCTAATATGCTATATGAAAGATGGATACAATCCAGAATTACTGCTTAATCCATTATTATCGGATGAAAAGATATTAAAAGACTACGGTAAATGTACTGAATTAGCGGGGTCTCTCTGGGCGTTTTTGGGGAGTGCGTTATATAGAGCCCCAAGAACAACAAATATTCAAGAAGAATGAATAGAAGTTCAGATTCGGTTCTTTCGGTGTATTCAGATGCCCGAGCTGAATATACCAAACAACTATGTTTTTTCCTAGTACCTGCTTATTTCCAATTTTTTATTGATCTACTTGAAAGGGCTAAACGTGAATCAGAACTCAAAAAATCCCTATGGCAATTCCAAACATATTTAAATGAAGTCCACGACTGGAATATGGAGAAGGTACAACAGGAAATCAATAAAATTAATACAAATTGTGGTTGTGATTATCTTGAAGACCTGCTTACGGCTGTATTCGTTGCTCACACCAAGGTTCTAACAGCCATCCGTCTCTCTTCAAATAAGAAGAAGATTGAAATTAATGTACCGAAAGTAGAACACTTCTTATTTAAAGTATTGTGTGAAACTTCAAAGTTATTATGGAGTTCTACGTACTTGTTTAGAGAGGATATTTCTGGAATTGAGAAACAACAGAATTATAGAAATATTGAGGGAATTTTAAATGAAGGAATTCTCCAAGCTGTGCGAAGTTTAGTGCCTGTTAAGTCTATTCTGAAGGATTTTGTTAATAATGATGGCGATGATGTAGCAGACGAAGAAGATAGTGATAATGAAAAAGAAGATGATACTAAGGAGGCTACAAAGGATACTACACAAGATACTACAAAAGATACTACAAAAGATACTGTAAAGGAAATTCCACAAGAAATTACTATTCCAGAACCTGTAAGTGTTCCAGAGACAGTTTCAGAAACAACTACTGCCACTACTGTGGAACCTCCTCCAGCACCTGTTGAATCTATACCTAAAAATGAGATTGTTCAGCCATCAGAAGTTGTTCAGTTACCTCCACAAACAATTATAATTGAGGATAAACCTACAGTAAGATTTGGAGAGTTCGATGCGGTATTTGATTCAGACCATCCAATGGATTCTGATATGATATATGATCCAAAAGATGGCGATGAGAATGATGATGTTCCGGCTCTTGAAATATTGGATGATGTTGGAGCGCCATTATCTGAAGGCATAGATTTTGATAGTTTGGACGAAAAGAAAGATGGAAATGAAGAAATGGGGGTTGGAGATTATGAAGAATTGAATTAATTTTGGTGCGGTCATCTCGAGTGTGTTTTTCTCGAACCAATGGAATAATGACGCCAACGTGGTTCCCCTGGATTTTTGTTGGAGGCTTAGTCTTTATCGCTTTAAGTTTTACTGCCGCCAAGTACAAGGACAAGGATTATAAAAAAATGAATCTGCTACAAGATTTCATTAGTGGATCTATTTTAATAGCATTTACGGGTGTTCTGGTACCTGATATGTTTCCTAAAATGGAACTTGCCTCACTACCGACATCATTTAGTGGAGGATTTAGTAATGATGATTTAGATTTACAAGCACACGGTGGTTTAACATATAATTCATATGATAATAATAATAACTGGGTCATTGGATTCGATTGTGCTCATTACCAAGACTTGAGTCCTTATTTTTTATTAAATGAAGAAGAAAAATATAGTTTTGGACAAAGAGGTACTTATAGAGATATGAAGTACGTAAAATCAGAGTGTGAAAACTTAGCAGAACAAGCTTCAAAATTTAGTAAATCAATAGTAAGATATAATAAAATTAGTCAAATTATTTAAAATAATTTTTGTATATTTGTAGAAATATAAACACTATGGACTACGAATTAGAAAATTATTCTGCGGAACAAGCATACTATTTATCACAAATGTATAATGACTTTATTGAGTCAGAATTACTACAAGAACTTAACAATTAAAATGGAAGACGGAGATATGGTTGGATACACTTACACTGAGATACCCTCAGATTTTTCACCTTTGAGTGAAATTAGAAATTTAAAAATTAGATTGATTACCGAAGACGTAAAGTTTAAGGTTTTTGAAAATAACTTTGATAGATATGAAAGTTATTTAAGATTTATAGGTGATCAATATCCAGATGCAATTATCTCTGGGTCATTAGCTTTGAATTTATATTCTCTAATAAATAAAAATAGATAAATTTATGTTCAATTTCAAAAAAATTAGCACTGTTCTGGTTATAATTATTTTTACCACAGCCCTTACCTTTAGTCTAACTAGCACAGTTCAAGGCAGTCCCAATTTAAAAGTGGGTAAT
>CAINVS010000026.1 GCA_903854205.1 uncultured Bacteroidota bacterium
AAACAGGAAAAATATCCCAACAGGAGCTATGTCTCCTATTCCTCCAAATTGTTTTCTGAGTCCCTGTTGACGTTTTAGTAAGTGTTTTTTAAAAAATCCGCGTACTTTTTTATCAATTGTCTCCAGCGGTTTTACCGGATACACAACAGAAGCTTCTTTCAAAACAATAGATTTAGCTTCATGAGCATCGGGAAGCATTGAAATTGTCTGATTGCCCAAATGTCCCCAAAGGACAAATGTGATTAAATATAAAAAGCCAATTTTTAATCGTTTTGAACTCTTTTGCCGTCTTTGACTGAACCAAGCCCAAAGCCCCAATGAAATGGAGGGCAGCAGGATAAGTGTACTGGTCAATAAGTTTGCTTTTTCAGCCCAGAGGCCAAATTCAAAAGCAGTCAGAGAGGCCAAAAAACTCAATAGAACAATGTGAAATCGAGCTTTTTGGGGATTGTTTGCCGCCCAATAACTGATGTGAATGCTTTTCATTGTTTTGGTAATTAGGGAATAATGATTTTGGGGAAAGCTAAGATAAAAATTCGAATAAAGGTTTGAAATCTTTTTTAGGGATTATTTTGATCAAGCCAAAAGTAAAAAAGAGCCCGCGGCAGCGTTATGCGATTATATTTGTATTTAATATTTCAACCCATGATTGCCATTTACAATATGTCAATATCTTGAAAATAAGTTCATTAAATAATTTCCTCCTCATTTTCTTCTTCCACAGTTCCTATATATCTGTCCAACAAATTTCCTGTAGCTATACGCATTTCAGAAAATCTATGCATAACCTCCTGCACAAAAGTTTTGTCAATCAGATTTTGAATATCGTTCAGACCTTTAATCTTATCCGACTCACGGAATTTGAAGGCCTGCTCGTATAAACCGTCTTCAAATTTTACCATAAAGCGCAACCCCATATGAAAAACTGTGATTTTGCAGGCTTCATTTTCGATATAACCGACTATTCTCATTTATTTATTTAATATTTAATTTGTTTTCAGATACGCTAAGTTAATCAACTTTTTAACTTTGCAGAAATAAAATGCAGTGTCAGTCGAAAATAAAAGATGAACATAATTGAATTATATAAAAAGAGCTACTCCGGAGTGGCTAAAGAAATATGGCTTTTAGCCATAATTTCATTTATCAACCGGGCGGGTTCTATGGTACTGCCTTTTCTTACCATTTATCTCAGTACTGTAAAAGGCTACAGTCTATCCCTTACAGGGATTATCATGATGGGCTATGGAATTGGCTCCTTCTTTGGCAATTGGTTGGGAGGTATTTTAAATGACCGTATCGGTCCATTCAGACTGCAGTTTTTTAGTCTTTTGAGCAGTGGATTGGCCTACTATACCCTGCTTTTTCTAGATACTCCCATCAGTATTGCAATTGGACTTTTTGCCTGCACATTGCTGGCAGACTCTTTTCGACCCGCCAATATGGCTTCTGTTGCAATACTGGCAGGACAGGAAGGCAGGGTAAAAGCAGTGGGAGTAAGTCGCCTGGCTTTCAATCTCGGTTTTACTGCCGGACCCGCATTAGGAGGATTCATCGCTGCAAACTTCGGTTATAACTGGATTTTTATTATAGACGGAAGTACCTGCATACTGGCTGCTCTAGTATTTTTTTATTTTTTCTACCCGCATATCGTTGCTGAAGGCAGCAAAGTTGTGGAAGAAGCAGCTGAAGGAGAGGAGAAACCGCATCTGAAACAGGTGCTGAAAGACAGACCTTTTATGCTTTTTATGCTGCTGCTCTTTGTTTATGGCGTTATTTTTATGCAGTATTTCAATGCAGTACCCGTTTATTTGAAAAACAAAATGCTGTTGTCCGAGGACTATATAGGACTCATGATGGCTTTGAACGGTTTTCTCATAGTGCTAATAGAAATGCCTATTATACAAATCATTGAACGCAAAGGGCTCCTTCGTATGATGGCATTTGGTACGGCTATGGTAGGCTTAGCCTATTTGCTTTATTTGCCCGGACAAAGTATATTTTTGGCCTGGTGTGCAACCTTACTCTTTACGGTAGGTGAGGTTTTTAGTCTGCCCTTTGCCACTACGGTGGTACTCAACCGCAGTACCGATAAACTGAGAGGGCGTTATATGGCACTTTATGGCATGACTTTCAGCCTGGCACATATTGTCGCACCGGCTTTCGGAATGTTGGTTGCCGATACTTTTGGTTTCACAGTGCTTTGGGCGCTGCTGGGCCTCGGCATGTTTTTTACTGCTTTTGGTTATCTGAAACTGAAAGGAGATTTTGAAAGGAAAGAGAATTAACGGGTAGCGAAGGATTTTGGAAATATAGTCGTCAAAGTTTTAATTTACCTAACCATACTAACCGTAATTTATGCTTCTACTTAAAAGAATATTTATGACAGTATTGCTGCTGTCAGCCCTTCCCCTTTTTGCACAATACAACACCTTGCACATTCCTGGAACTTTATCAGGCCCAACTTTTAATTTACGGATGAAAGATACTGTCAAACAGTTTCTTCCGGGACAGCAGACTATTACCGGCGGAATCAACGGAAATTTTTGGGGGCCAACGCTGCTTTTCAATCAGGGGGATACCGTTTTTATGAATGTTACCAACAATCTGAATGACAGTACCACGCTGCATTGGCATGGGATGCACCTTCCTGCTGTTATGGACGGAGGCCCACATCAGATCATACCCCCCGGCACGGTTTGGCAACCCTATTGGAAAGTGACCAATAACGCAGGGTTATATTGGTATCACCCCCATCTTCATGAGATGACTATGGAACAGATAATCTCAGGGTTGGGCGGACTTATCATTGTAAATGATCCGATAGAATCTGCGCTCAGCTTACCAAGAACCTATGGTGTGGACGATATTCCTTTAGCAATAACAGACCGCACCTTTACTACGGCAAATCAATTTAATGTAGAACCTTTTGGTGACACTGTCCTTGCAAACGGTACGCTGAATGCAAGACAGGATGTTCCGGCACAGGTTGTGCGCCTCCGAATGCTAAACGGGGCTATCGAGCGTTCCTATAATTTGGGATTCAGTGATGGCAGAAGTTTCAGTGTGATTGCGAATGATGGCGGTCTGCTGAATGCACCTGTCAGTGTAACAAGATATCTGCTTTCTCCGGGCGAGAGGATCGAAATATTAGTCAACTGCACGGGTCAGTCGGGAACCAATATAAATCTTCGTGCTTTCAATTCTACGCTTCCTCAGACAATTGCCGGCGGTGAAAATTTTCCAAATGGACCCTTCTCCAATGCTTTGGGACGTCGTGATTTTAATATTCTTAATCTCAATATTGTAGCCCAAAATGGAAATCCGATAACTGCTATTCCTACAGCATTGACTACCAATATCTTTCCAACTGAAGCAAGTGCAGTGGTCACACGTTCACTCAGAATTACCGACAGTTTGGGGGTTACCAATCCGGTCATTCTTGGGCCTACAGCATTTGTAATTGACCACAAACTCTTCGATATTAATTATATCAATTACACTGTTAATAAAGATGATGTAGAAATTTGGGAAATAGTGAGCAATTCAAATCTTGCACACCCTTTTCACATACATGATGTAGAGTTTAAAATTTTAACCAGAAACGCTGTGGCACCTGCTGCGGAGGAAGCCGGTTGGAAAGATGTTGTTTTAGTAAAAGCGAACGAAACAGTACGCTTTATTGCAAAGTTTGATGATTATGCCGATGCCACTCACCCTTTTATGTATCATTGTCATATTTCATTGCATGAAGACGAGGGAATGATGGGACAGTTTGTTGTGGTTGATCCGAACGGAACACAAAGATTGCCTGAACCAGGCTTGAAGGTCGATGCATATCCAAATCCAACTACAGAGAAGATTTACCTGCAATTTGCAGATGCCGATATCAGTGTTTATTATGTTACCATCTCAACTGTTTCCGGAAGAGCCGTACTCATGCTGCCTCAGCCAATATTAAATGATGGAATTGATGTTACTGCATTAGCTGCAGGTACTTATGTTCTGACAGTTATGGATAAGAAAACCAAAAGAATGGGTTCTGTAAAGTTTGTAAAAAGCAGATAGGCATGAAAAAATTATTAATTTTTAGCTTATTGCTGATTTTTATGACTTCTAAGGTAGCGTGTCAGACCGTTTCTGATTTTACCCTACCCAATGTGGATGGGAAAACAGTATCACTGTCACAGTTTAAAAATGCGAAAGGTTTTATCATCATTTTTACCTGTAATCATTGTCCCTTTGCACAATTTTATCCGGAACGACTCAATGCTTTGAATAAAAAGTACAAAGCGTTGGGCGTGCCTGTCATTGCAGTGAATCCAATGGATACTGCTGTTTATGCTGAAGAAAATCTGGAAAGTATGAAAGCACTTGCTGCGGATCGGGACTTCAATTTCCCTTATCTGCTGGATGCTTCACAGAAAGTTGCCAAGGATTTCAAAGCAAAGAGAACACCGCAGGCCTTTGTTATTTGGAAAGAAAATGGCAAATGGACGGTCAAATACTCAGGTGCTATAGACGATAATGGCGCAGAGCCCGAAAAAGTACAAACTTCATTTTTGGAAGATGCGGTAAAAGAACTTTTAGCCGGCAAAAAAGTGAGTAATCCTGAAACTGCTTCTATTGGATGTAAGATCAACTACAGAAAATAGAAAAATGAATTAGTTTAACCCAAAATCTAGTGATGACTAAGTCATAGAATTGAATTGCTAACATTTTTTGTAAAAAAAACACTAAAAATTACGAGCCGTAGGCACCGTTTCAGAATGTCGGAGGCACCAGCATATAGAAGCGGCCATTTTGAGAACAGCATTAAGCCTGAAAATTCAATAAAAAAGAGATAAACAAAAGCTTTAGCCATTTGGAAATAACATTACTATTGAAATACAAAAAAATGCTTAAGACCTTTTGTAATTTCTAATGACCGATTTGGGTTTAAAAGATCTATCATAAAAAAGAACCCCGACCTAGGGAAAGTCGGGGTTCTAATTTTATAGAGGGGAAATAGCTTTTTTTATCTCATGCCCATATCACCTTTTTCAGCTTTTTGCTGAGGAGCTAATTTTTTAGCGGCAGTATCAATGATTATTCCGGAGCCATTGATCATATATTCTTTGCTGGAAGTATGAACATAGCTGAGTGCAGTATCTCCCTCATCGCCATTCAAACCTTCAATTTTGAATTTATCGACGTTAATGACGAGATCTTTAGAAATTTTGCAATCTTCAATAGAAGTATAACCGAAGGATGCAACAGCCATTTTGCTCAGCATTTTGCCGTTTTTATCGAAAGTAGCAACATAATAAGTTTTGTTGCCGCGGAAAGAAGGAATACGGGAGAAAATGAGCGCATCGAAGTGCTTGGTCGTAGCCAGCAACACCTCTGCCTGATAGTCATCCGGACCCATGCGGCTCATCATTCCACGACTGATTTCGGGAAGGATGTCTGCGTATTCAGAACTTAGATATTTTTTACGCTCTCCACGATTGTCATCAGAATCGACTGATTTGAAATAAGCTTCACTCGTTTTGAAACGTTTTGCTGTGATTTTATGGGGCAATTCGACTTTATCAAATTTTTCCAAAAAGTTTTTATAAGTTTTGTCTATTGGCAGTTTACTGTCGTTGCTTTTTATAAGCGCAAAAGAACAGAGTGCAGCAATAGCAAAGAGTGGTAACGCGAATTTCATGAGTTTCATAAGGCGTCAAATTTTAAAATTTGGAAAGGTATTTTTGAGTCGATAAAAGGAAGATGCAGAGATTTATCTTTTTGGTGTACCGCTCAAAAAATATTTATTATTTATTGCAGATTTTATTAAAAAGTTACCGAAAATGGGGAGCTATTTTTCAAATTTTTATTGGTTGACAGTAGTTAAATAAAACCAACATAACTCAGGAATGCAATTTTGTGTCCAAAGTATAGGAATTACATACAAAAGCTTTTGTTATGTTAGGAATGAAAAAGTATTGTAATTTTAAAAACACATTTTTTTCTTACAAATAGCAGTTTAGTGTCTCAGACTGTAAACTCTTGACCCCAATGGTGCAATGACACTATACTCGGCATTAATTTTTCGCCTTTGTTTGTCAAAGTATATTCAACAGTTGGTGGAACAGTAGCAAAGACTTCTCTTGTGATAATTCCATTTGCTTCCATGTTTTTCAATTCCTTGACCAACATTCTGGTATTAATTCCTTCAACAGTTCTTTCCAGCTCTTTAAAACGCATTTTACCTTTTGACAAAATATAAATGATAGGCATAGCCCATTTTCCACCTATTATATCAAGAACTTCTCTTAAAGAACAAGTCTTTTCCGAAATTTTTAATTTATTATTTTCCATAACATACTGGTTTTGAACATTACTTTATAATTGGTTACTATTGTACATTCGTGTAACTACTTGCAAAAGTAAAGCATTGAACTTATATTTGCAACTTACAATTTTAAAAAAAATATAAATGAAATTATTGGAATCAATAAAAGTGGGCAATACCCTTCTTAAAAATAGCATGGTTATGGCACCAATGACAAGAAGCCGTGCTAACATCAATGGAATTGTTGGCGACTCTACAATGTTGTACTATACTCAAAGGGTTAGTGCAGGCTTAATCATTAGCGAGGCCATTAATATTTCCAAACAGGCCATTGGCAGTCCTCTAACTCCGGGCATTTATACTGCCGAACAAATTGTTGCCTGGAAAAAAGTTACACAATCTGTTCACGAAAATGGAGGTGTAATTTATGCGCAGCTATGGCATACTGGACGTGTTGGACATTTACTTATAAAAAATGGGGAGCAACTTGTATCTGCCTCAGCCTTGGCAATAGAAGGGCAACAGCATTTTACAATGGAAGGAATGAAAGATTATGAAACACCAAGAGCATTGAGCACGGAAGAGGTAAAAAGCATAGTTCAGGATTATAAACTGGCCGCAATAAATGCAATGGAAGCAGGCTTTGACGGAGTGGAACTTCATGCAGCATTCGGTTATCTGCCTAACCAGTTTTTAGCAGAAAGTGCCAATCAAAGAACTGACGAATATGGCGGAAGCAACGAAAATCGCAATCGCTTTGTATTAGAAATAATGCAAGAAATGCTTAATGCTATTGGTAACGACAAAGTAGCTATACGTTTATCGCCAACAAGCACTTACAACAATATAATTCATCAAAATCCTATTGAACAATTCACCTTACTTATTGGTGAATTGAACAAAATGCCATTGTCTTATATTCACATCATGAACGTCCCTTTTCCTACCGACAAATTCCCACAATATCCAACAAATTCTGTTGAAACATTTGGGAAACTAACACAACATACAATAATTGCAAATTGTGGTTATACTAGAGAAACAGGCGAAGCAGAATTAGAAAAAGGTATTGCAAAATTGATTTCTTACGGAGCATTGTTTTTAGCGAATCCAGACTTGCCAAAGCGTTTTGAGCTAAATGCAGAACTCAATCAGCCCGACAGAGCTACGATGTATGGTGGACAGGACCAAGGATATATTGATTATACATTCTTAGCGCAATAATTTTTTAATATGATGACAAAAATATATTTCCAAATCTCATTACTATTCGTAATGTCAATCTTTTCAAACAAAATTCAATCACAATCTAATTCAAATAAAATGGAACATACAGATAGGCCAAAAATAGAAAACAGAATACAGGCAATTTTAACATTGGATATGGATAATATCCCAAGTAATTTTCAGGAAATAATAAAACACGAACAAGAAGTTGTTGCACAATGGAAAAAAGAAGGTTTTTTAGAACACTTATTTTTACGAGAAACCAAAAACGGAGCAGTTTTAATTTTTAAAGATATTGACGAAGAAAAAGCGAAAGAGTTAATGTCGATACTTCCTTTGTATAAACTTAAAAAAAGCGATTATTCTGCCGGAACATGGCAGACTGCAACTGAATTAGCCGCGGCTGAACCTGCATTAGCTAATTATATCGGACATTATGCCGAAGTAGTAGCTATTAATGAAAATGATTATCAAAACATCCCTACAAGTTGGATTGTTACATTTATCAATGGTAAATAACTTAAATTGTAAGTATGAATTATTTAAAAAAATTGATTGTATTATTATTAATTAAAATTTGGAGTTTATTATGAAGTATTTTTCCATTTTGATTCTAA
>CAINVS010000027.1 GCA_903854205.1 uncultured Bacteroidota bacterium
AGCACGACCCTTGGCAGTTAAGCCAGCACCCTGAGAGGCTGGTAGTTTCTCGCCACGACCAATAGATAGGGAAGGGTTCTTTTTGGTTGCCATTACTTTTTAGCTGTCTTTGCAGACTCTTTAAATTGCTTAGCTGTGGGTGCACCTTTGGCGCCCGGCTTGCGCATCTTTTCACCAGAGCCCGCTTTAATGCGTTCTTGTTTAGCGTGAATGTTTGCGTATAAGCCGGGTTTGGTTGCCATATTAAAATCCTGTGATTTTTTTTGCTGCTTTGGTTAATTCTTTTTCTGCACTGTCACTAACAAATTTGTTAATTTGGATAGCCGCATCAATAATTTCTTCCATTGTGGGAAATTTTGGGGCTGTTTCAGCCAGTTGTTTAGCTGTCTTGTCCATTAGATCCCATGCAGCCATACTGGCTTTATAGTTGTTCTCTAATAGTTCTTTAGCTTGGGTAAATGTTGCAAAGCGTAATTCAAATGGGTTCATTTTGTGTCCTGTGTGTTGTGTGCGTTAAATGCTTCAATTACTTTAAAAAACGGAACTTCTCCCCAATCACTTAAAGCAGCATTTATTAAATTAAGTACTAGCCTTGTGTTTTCTGGGGTATACCCTTTAGTAATATCTATTCTATCTGGTGAAGGTGCAAAAGGGTTAGACCTACTTGTTCTAGAAGTATTTAAATCAAATTTAATTCCGGAAAGTTCGCACTTACCATTTTTTAATTTTTCTTCAAACCATTCTTTTGTTAATAAGCAATCTAATTTTTTACTTTTTGCTCGTTTTCTGCAACCAGATAGTAAATATACAGCTCTTCCGGGTAACGTCTCTTTACGAGCTCTTTTTACGTGGGTGTCCCACTTTAATTCTTTCATTTTTAACTCCGATTAGCTAGTAAAGTTGCTAGGCCAGCAAATCGGTGCTGGCCAAGAGAGCTACTCTTTTCGCAACAGGAAGTCCCAATCGTCTCACGACGAGCAAAAACACCTTCCTATTACTACTAATGCAAAAAACAGGAGAAATCCGCCCTTATTTATCGTCCGGAACGATAATTGTTTTTGTGGGCTTCTGGGCACGTCTTTCCTCAGCCTGGATGGCTTTTTTAAGCGACGGCAGCATTTCATTGACCATTTTAAGGGTTAAACCAAGGGCTTTTTCCCGGTCTAACATTTCCTTTTCCTGGCTGTCACGCCGCACGTTTTCTTCAATAGCCTTGTTGACGTCGTTGCTAAAACCCTTGTATTTCAATAGGTTTTTTAGAAAATCATCGCTCATTCATTTTCTCCGTGGCGGATTTAACTGTTTCAATATTAGTCTTTACATGATCAACTTGGGGACGTACTTGACGTTGCAAAATGTCAATGTATTTTGCCCATACAACTGTTGGTACACCAAGAGGTTGGTTGAGCATATTTATTAACTCATCAACTTGCTCGACTGTTACTTCTATGGTTACTACAAAATCTCCTACGTTCATTTCTTTTCTTTCTTTTTAGTTGGTTTTGAAATACCAAACAATGCTTCTCTTGCCGCTAGTTTGTCCGGGTCTGTGCAATACTGATCTAGTTCAAATTTACGTGAATACGTATCCATCAAAGCCTCCATTCGCATATCATGAAGCATTTTGATGCCCCATAATGCGTTACCAACTTCATCTTCTGTCATTGGTTTTGGGTGGTCTCCATGATGCTTATACAACAACTCAATATCATCGGCAGTTTGCCAAGCCACCATAATGGCTTGTTCTAAATCAATTCTAGTATTCATTTTTTACCTTTCTTCGCTTTCTTAACTTCGCCGTCAAAGTCGTAAGTAAACCATTTGCCAACCTCTTCCAAAGCCGGCACCAATCTTTTCCAAATTTCTACATCGTCTTTATGAAAATAACCTGGGTGAGCTTTTTCTTTTTTTAAATCATCTTTTAGGGAAATATAACTTTGAATAAGCGTTGCGCTGACAATTCTATCTGCGCACTCGTCATCAATCGGAACCATCATTTTCCACACTCCTCTAAGTAAGAATCAAGTTCTTGTTTTTTACGACGATCAATTTCTCTTTGAATGTACCAAATAGCTTTGTTCAAATCTTCAATGGCATCGTTCTTTAAATCAGAACGCCACACATACTTAATGGCGTTGCCAAGGTTAAAGCCCATGTGCTCTGTAATCTGAATACAATCAATGCCAGAAGGGTGGCTTGTATAGTGTTTAGGATTGTTCACTTGATCGTGCATGTTTTTTCCTTAATTCGTTTTCTACTGTTTCAATTTCATGTGGATTGTCGCATACCCATAATGTTTGAATGTTTTTAAACATAGTTAAATCAATGTCTTCTACACCAGTGACGGTATCAAACATTGGATAGCCGTTATGTAGATGTTCCACAATAAATGTTGTCATACTTTAAGCTCCTGTTTAATAAATTCAAGACCATTGTTAAAATGGTAGCGCCAATGTTTTTCACTTACACATATATCATTATAACTTAAACCTTGCAAAAAAGCTTCTAAAACATAACGCTGTTTTGCTGGCATTTTTTCCGCTATTAAACGTTTGATGTCTTTAACATCTTCTGCATCCCACGGCAGCCAGCCTTCGTTAATTAGTGAAGACGCAATACTTTCTTGCTCGTCTTGTTCAATAGGGTCAAGGTCTTCATCTGAAAGACGTGGGGCTACTGCTTTTACTTTGTGTGTTGTCATATAACCAATGAATCTAAAAGTGCTTCTTGTAAATTAATTTTGCCTTCTAATACTTTTACTACATGCTCGTCAATGCTGTTAGTCATTACTAGGTGATGTATAATAACCGGTTTTTCTTGCCCTTGGCGGTAGATCCTAGCATTTGCCTGGATGTAGTTCTCTGAGCTCCATGGTAGATCGAACCAGATTGTCTGTGCTGTGTCTCCAACGTTGCACTGAAGATTGAGCCCGATACCACCACTTTGCGGGTGGGCAAGGAGCATACGAATCTCGCCACGACGCCACGCTTCAATGTTGTCATCGTCCAGCACCACCGCCTCTGGGAACTGAAAACGTATTCGTTGGAGCGAATGCTTGAAATGATAGAAGACAAGCGTGGGACTTGAAGATTCTTCCATGAGCGACTCAAGCCGTTCCAGTTTAGAGCGGTGTACTTCTTGTGCTTCTCCGTCTTCGTTATAGACCGCTCCCGATGTAAATTGGATGAGCTTGTTCGCCAGTGCCGCTGCTGTTGGAGCTGTGATTTTTTCTTTCTTGATGTCAACGACCATGTCTTTTCTAAGTTGGTCATACTTACTCCTTACGTTTTTGTCTATTTCAATTTTATGGTAAATGTTACTTAATGTCGGTAGTTGTAGATAATCTCCTGCTTTAAGTGACATGCAAATGTCTGAAATCTTTTGCTGCACCTGCAGGTCGGCCCCCAGC
>CAINVS010000028.1 GCA_903854205.1 uncultured Bacteroidota bacterium
ACAACCTTTTTAAAGGCCAAAACAATATTGCTTTTGTTTCAGAAAAAGTACTTAATAATAGCTTCATAGTAAATTGGTGTTTAGTTAATAAGCCGGTCCTTAGGGGGGATCGGCTTTTTATTGGGCATTTTTTCTGAATCGATCAGCAATAGCATCGAGTGCCGTACTGTCTATTTTGGAAGTTTTTTTAAGTACTTCAATCAGAAATTGTACCTCATCTTCCTTTGCAGGACATCCGAGGTTTTGACCCATTTCATTGCCTTCCTTTTTGTATTTTGAATCAGAAAGCATATTGCCTTTTTTATCCAAAACGATCCAATAGGGCAGACCTTGACCCTTACCGCCCATTTTGTTCATATAGGCTTCTCCACCGGGATTTTCCAAATGTTTTTTATCCTTGTTTTCAAGCACATCCAAATGTACAATGACATAATTCTGTTCAAAATGCGGTTTACAGGCCTTATCTTTGATGGATTTGTCCATGAGAATACACCAGCCGCACCAGGAAGCATGAAAAATGACAAAAATGTTTTTGTCTTCTTTTTTAGCCTTTTTTACAGCATTTTTGATAACGGTCTCAGCAGCTAAAGGTGCTTTTTGAGCAAAAGCAGACACTGAAAACAGCAAAATGAATAGTATTGATTTGATTTTCATTATATTAACTAAGGTTTTGTTTTTCTTAAGACAATTGTTTATAAATATTTATTTGGACTTAAAGTACTTTGCCGCAGTTGCTGCAGAACTTGTCATGTTCATCGTTCAAGTGCCCGCATTCCCGACATTTTATTTTAATAACAGTAAGATTTTTGACAACCGGAATCTCTTCAATCATATCTGAAATTTGTCCACCGAAGCTCTTGTTTTGTTCTTTTTTATCCTCTCTTTCTTTATTGGGGTCCAGGAGCAGCCCGGCAGCAGCTTCACCTTCTTTTGATATTATACAGATTGCTGCGCCTATACTTCTAATAATTGATCCAATTATAATAAAAATAAAACTGATAATAATCCCATGAGGGAACTGAGGTTTTTCAGGAATTTTGATAATTGTAAAAATAGTTGAGCCAATAAAAATAGCTGCACCTAAAAAGGTTAAAACTTCACCGACAATATTAAAACTCACACCTTCTTTATAATAAGCCTGCCTTTCCTTAAAACTTTGATTTTCCTTAAAACCAAAGTGTTTCAGTAAGCGAAGAAGGGTAAAGCTCTTGTTATCTTAGATATTTTTTGAATTTTATAATAAAAACTCGTGTTAAATATTTAGTTAAATTACACTTTTTGGTACTGAAATTGTAAAGGTAATAATAAATATTTTTTAAAGTATTTTGATTATGGTTCAAAAATGACTTAATTTAGCGCTCAGCTTTAACTAACAATTTAAATTTAAACAAAATATGACCAATTTGGCGATTTTGACCCCCTTGGAACTGAAAGTAATGGATGTTCTCTGGAAATTGAAAAGAGGATTTGTAAAAGATATTTTAGAGCAATGGCAGGAAGAGCCACAACCCGCTTACAACACAGTTTCTACTATTGTCAGAATTCTTCAGGACAAAAAAGGTTATATAGGTCACGTTGCACATGGGCGCACCCATGAATATGTGCCGCTCGTCAGTAAAGAGGAGTATCAGCATGCATTTTTGGATAATGCAGTTGATAAGGTCTTTCACGGTTCTGTGTCTTCTATGCTATCTATGCTTATGGACAATGATAAAGTGTCGAAAGAAGAATTGGAAGAACTGAAAAAACTATTGGACAAAACCTCTGATAAAGATTAAATTCCGCATTTTTTCGGTTTCTTGCCGAGAAAATAAAAGTAGAATATTCTCATGTTGGCTTACTTGATTTTATCCGGCATCCTCTCAACTGTAGGAGCCCTAATTTACATACTTTTACTTCGTCGCCAATTGTCTGCAACGCAGTCTAAATTTGCATTGCTGCTCATCGTCCTGCTCAGTCTGGCTACACCTTTTTTTGTTCCGGAATTGCCAAATTATACCCAAATGTTGAGTGAGGGTAAAGTGTTCTATGATAATTATACCGAATGGAACGTAGTAGACATAAATGATAAAGCGCTGATAGACTGTTATAATAAAGCCGATGACAGTAAAGATATGTGCGATTGTGAAGTGATTCAGAAAGCCAAAATTGTTACCTTTCAGTATGATCCGTTTTACAATTTTATGGTTGAATACGGAAAACCGTTGGTGTATGGCACAGCAATTATCTCATCAATTTTTCTTTTAGTGTTTTTTATTAAAATTTTCTTCCTTTTTTACCTTATCAAAAAATCATATTCCATTGAACAGCACTATAATGGGATGAAATATTATTTGCTCTATCCTAATCTCAGATATGAATTACCCCTCAGTGCATTTTCACTTTTTCATAATTACGTAATTTGGTCACCAATTCTTGATAAATTGGATGAAAAAGAACGTGAGGCAGTTTTATTGCATGAAATTACTCACCTTAAGCATCGCGATACTTGGATATTAATGTTATTGGAATTTAGCAAAGCCATATGGTGGATGTTGCCGGCTTACTATTTTTTAATTAAAGAAACTAAACGAATTCACGAATTTGTTGCCGATGAAGCTGCTGGAAGAAAATTGGGTGATTTTAGAAAATATGCCCGATTACTTTTGCGTTTCAAAGAACAGCAAATCAATAAAAAATCCGCACATATATTATCTGCTATGACAGGGAGTCTTTTGAAAAGAAGGGTCTTACATCTGCTCAATAGTTCAAAAAAATCAAGATTGCAGCCCATATACTTTATTACTCAACTTATTCTTATATCCGGAATACTTTGGGTTACGGCATTCGTTTCTTTGCCTGAACTTCAAAAACAGGAGCTCAAAGTAAAGCAATATGAAGTACTTCAAACTAATTACTCTAAAACAGGAGAATCGGTATTTTGTAAAAGTTGTTTGCAGTAATAAGTTCCAATTTTTTTAAGAAAATCATTATAGCCAAGATTCAGTTTTTTTTAGCAGAAGAAGTATTATATTTGCAACTTCACTGATGAAAACATATTGAATTTTGGCTTTTTTGGGTTATAGTTAATAATTATAACAGCATTTTTGCAAAATGCCACGTTCTGTATAAAATTCAAATTTCTAAAAACTGCTCAACATATTATTATATGAGAAATCTATCAAGATATTTTCTTTCAGTCCTGTCATTACTAATGTTTGGTTCAGTAAACCTTTTTTCACAGAATCCTAATACAGTTATCACCAGCAATACTGATCCACAGACAGGTATTCGAGTGACAACTAAGGTCACACCTTTTCCGACTCTTACCGAGCAGGTCGAAGATATTGAAAAAAAGTTGTCTGTAGCCGAAAAAAATCCCGACATGGTTAATAACGGAACTGTAGAAAAATATCGATTGGTGTTGGTAAGACTCAGAAAAGATCTTGCTGATGAAACTGCTGAACGTAAGAGAATTGAAGCTGCAGGACAATAATAATTTCCATTTATATCTTATATGATTTTTATGAAATCAGTTTACATATACACCATAGCCCTTCTGGGATTTCTTTTTACTTTTTCTGTCACAGAACTTAGTGCACAAGGTACTTCCTGTGCGACACCCGATCCCTTTTGTACCAACTCGGGAATTGCTTTCCCAGCAGGAGTTAATCAACCGGCAGCTGCTGTCGGCAACAACTATGGTTGTTTGGGTTCACAGCCCAATCCGGCTTGGTACTATCTGCAAATAGACCAACCCGGAAATATAGATATTTTGCTCACAAACTCAAATGCTGTTGACGTAGATTTTATTCTCTACGGACCATTTACTTCGTTAGCTACCGCAACAGCACAATGTGGCGGTTTGGGCAATGGAGGGGCAAGTGGTGCTATCACAGATTGCAGCTTCTCTGGTTCTGCAGTTGAAAACATCAATATTGCAGGGGCTGTTTCAGGACAGGTCTATATATTACTTATTACCAATTTTTCTAATCAGCCTACACAAATTACAGCTAATCAGAATGGTGGAACTGGAAGTACAAACTGCAGTATTTTGTTGCCCTGTGCTACTCCCGGGTTTAACAATATTACATCTGCGTCTCCATATGATTGCAATAGCCCTGTTGTAAATCTTGTTGCTAATCCTTACACAGCTTCACCCGGTGACCTCAGTATCACTCCGGGTTTTTATTTTCAAATCAATACTGATGCATTTTCTGCAGCCCAGAATACACTTAGGGTATTTGGCGGGCCAAATGCAACGGGTCCGGTTGTAGCCTATTGGGGCCCTACCAATACCGGCGGAAATTATCAGGGACCGCTGCCTAACAGTGCCCAGTTTATAGGTGTTGTAGAATATCTTAGTCCAGGCACATCCTATTCCATGCAATGGTGTGATAGCGGAAACAATGGATCATTTACAAATGAAATAAGACAATCCGGAGCTAATGTATTAATTTCAAACGCAGCTTTGCTGGGCTCTGCAGCCTGTGTGACTATAAATTTAGGTACACCAAGAGGTATTGCACAATTTTCAGGCCCTGGTGTGATAAACAATGCAAATGGAACCGGAACATTTAATCCTGCATTGGCAGGAGCAGGTGTACATGAAATCGAATACCTATGGAACAGTACTGACGGTTGTTTGGATTCAACAGTTCAAACTGTTATTGTTTGCTGCGATACAGGTTTTTCAATTATTAACCCTCAGCCTGACACCCTATGTTTAGGCGATACAACTGTTCTTATTGCTGATCTTCCCGGAGGCAACAGTCCAAGAACCATAGTTAGAAATCTAACCGCCCAAAATATTCCTGTAAACGGTTATATACGTTCATCGGTTAATGTTTCTAATGTTGCACCGTTGATTTTGAGCAACTGTGTTATCGACTCTGTATGTTTTAACATTAGTGGTACAACTGTTTCCAATCTGAATGTGTTTCTAATATCACCTTCCGGCGATAGTATTGATCTTACAAGCGGCAATGGAGGGATTGGTTCTACTGCTTATACCAACTCTTGTTTTTCTCCTGCTGCCGCAATTCCAATAACCAATTTTGCAGGACCTTTTTCTGCAATTCCTGCGAATGGGCTCTTTTTACCTGAACAGCCATTCAGTGGCTTAAATACAGGAAATACCAATGGAACTTGGATTTTAGCAATTGATCATATCTCAAATCTTGGTGCTGTTGGGTCCTTGTCAAGTTGGTCATTAAATTTGTCGCCTTCTACTGAATGTGCTACTTATACCTGGGCCGGTCCCAACCTAAGTTGTACTAACTGTCCTGCGCCAACAGCATCACCGACTGTCACTAGTGATTATATAATTACTGTGGTTGATGGTTTGGGATGTACATTCAGAGATACAATTTCGGTTGTTGTTGTACCAACTCTTTCTGCTCCAAATCTTTCCTGCGGTGCAACAACAAGTACATCTGTTACCTTTAACTGGACAGCTGTACCAGGAGCCATTGGATATGAAGTAAGTTTGGATACAGGACTCACTTTTATTGCACCCAGTGCTGCACTTTCTCATGCAATCAGCGGACTTTCTCCAAATACACCAATTACCTTGATTGTCCGTGCAACAGGGGGGGCTGCTGCTTGTCCAAATCAGGAGGATACGCTGCAATGTACTTCATTGGCTTGTCCATTAACCTCCAGTATTCAATCACAGACTGCTGTCAGTTGTAATGCCGGGTCAAATGGGTCTGTAACAATTAGTGTAATCAATAGTGCAGGACCGTTGAGTTTTCAGCAAACTGCACCATCTTTGGGAACTGCTCAGTCTTCAAATACCTTCACCGGACTTACTGCCGGAGCATATACCTTTGAGATTACTGACACGGCACAAACCTGTTCAATCAGTCAGAACGTCACAATTACTGAGCCTTCAGCAGTTAGTGTAACAACAACTGTAGTAGATGTTCTTTGCAATGGGGCTTCTACCGGTACTTCCACAGCTACCGCTTCTGGAGGTGTCGGAGGATATACTTTTAACTGGTCTGTTCCCCAAAATATTGCTACGGCAACGGGACTTTCTGCAGGAACATATTCTGTCACAATTGCAGATGCTAATGGATGTACTGCAACATCCGGTTCTACTATTTCAGAACCTTCAGCGGTCAGTGTTACAACAGCTTCTACTCCTGCTTTTTGTTTTGGCGGATCTGATGGTACTGCAACTGTAACCGCCTCCGGTGGTACAGGCATACTGTCATTTACTTGGAGTGATCCACTTTCACAAACTACTGCTACCGGTACAGGACTGAGTGCCGGCACTTATACAGTTTCCGTTTTGGATGGCAATAACTGTCTTTCAACTCAGACAATAGCTGTTGGACAACCTGCAGTTGGCATTTCATCAAATATTTCAGCAACCCCTGCTCTTTGTTTTGGCAATTCAGATGGAAGCGTAAATGTTGTTCCTACCGGAGGTACAGCACCTTATAGCTTTATATGGACAGGTGGACAAACTACTCAATCAGTTACAGGATTAGCTGCGGGAATTCATTGCGTAACAATAACTGATGCAAACGGATGTTTAGGCACAAACTGTACAACTGTTTCTCAACCCACTGCACTTGGAAATGTTGTTTTTATTGCCAATGATGTCAGTTGTTCTTACAGTACAGATGGTCGACTCACTATTAACCTTAATGGTGGAACAGCGCCTTACAATTACCTTTGGAGTGACGGTCAAAATACCCAAACGGCAAGTGGCTTGGCACCTCAATCTTATACAGTTACTGTAACAGACGCAAATGGTTGCCAAATTTCGGGCTCTGCCCCTGTAACTTCACCGCTTCCGCTTAATTTACTTATCAGCACAACTGATGTTAGTTGTTTCTTTGGTTCTAATGGATCTGCATTTGCTTCAATGGCCGGTGGCTCTTTCCCTTATTTCTTCTCATGGAGCAATGGAGCTAATACTGCACTGAACGATAATTTAATTGCAGGAACTTATACGCTTACAGTAACCGACTTTAACGGTTGTACAATAACAGGTACAGAAACTATTACTCAACCAACTGCGCCTGTTACTGTCAATATTTTATCTTCTACTCCTGCAAGTTGTTTTGGTGCAGCTGATGGAACATTAAGTGTCGCCGGACAGGGCGGCACAGCAGGCTACAATTACGCCTGGTCCAACGGTCAGGTTACATCAAATGTCAGTGGACTTGCTGCAGGTAATTATACAGTAACTGTGACAGATTTCAATTTGTGTTCAGCTACAGCTTCTGTAAATATTTCTCAG
>CAINVS010000029.1 GCA_903854205.1 uncultured Bacteroidota bacterium
AGTTTAAACCTGCTTGACTTTTAATTGCGGCAAATTCGCCATAATTAAAATTTGGATTGTAAACAGATTCCCAAACGCCCAAAATTTCAACTGTATTTCTGTTTCTGAGCCAGTCGGAAATAAAAAAATCGCCATCTTTTGCCTTCAGCATATCGGTAAGCGAGATATAATCCTGATTCTCTTCTTTGAAGATAGTGATTTCAGTACCCCTGACTTCAATTTTTTGGTTCTTTGCCATGTTTAGCAATTAAGGATTGAAAATTAAGAACCGAGCTGGTTCACTTTGCTGTCCTGCGGTTCAACTTTTCATCTTTATAGCTCTCTCGTCTTGGGACGAGATCGGTTCATCTTTTATCTTTCATCTTTTAGCTTTTAGCTTTCATCTTACAAAATATATGGAAAAACTGCTCTTCTTTTTTTGGGGTACTCATTGCCGAATTTCTCCAAATACCAATGATGGTGTGCCACTGCCCGTGGTAGCAGGTTGGCAACTGTCCAAATAGAAAAAGATAGAGCCGGAGCCGACCAAAGCATGAGTGCAAACCCTGTCCATTCAAGCATTTCACCAAATAGATTGGGGCAGGAAACGTATTTAAAAAGGCTGCCATGCGGAATTTTATATCCTGTTTCACCCGGCTTACGCAGTGCCAAAAGGATATTATCTGATTGAAAATTGATTATCATGCCCAAGGCAAAAATAATGATCCCAAATTCAAAACGAATATCACTCAGATAATCAATGCCATATTTAGTGACATCGCAGATATTGCCGAGATAAAAACCGTTCAAAAATCCATTCATAATATTAAAACCGATTGCAGAGCCCATAATAGCCACCGGCATACGTTTTTTGACATCCTTCTGTCTGAACGGATAAATCAAACTTCTATTGATATAATGCAGATTCCAAGCAGCAAAAAATACCCACATAGCTGGAGTAGGCGTATTGCCGCCAAAAAGGAAAAACAGCGAAAATGTAATAGGAGAGGGCAATTCCATAAGACACCAGGCCAGCCTCGCATTGATGGTAGGTCCAAAATCATCGCGGGTATGCCGCCCGAATGGAGCAGTTACCTTGTGCAGCAGGAAAAAAGTGCCGATTGCAATTGCAATCCAGCAGTAAACGATGATGTAAAATATAAGTTCAGACATAGTTTTAGTTTTATATAAGCTTTGGCAATCTATCAGCCTCCGGATTTCTTAGTATTTTTATAGCCTAAATCCAATAAGATAGCCAAGACCTTTGTTACCTGATCGCCCTGAATAATAATTTCACCATCTTTTGCCGATCCGCCTACGCCACATTTTGTTTTGAGCGTTTTTTCCAAGGTTTCCAAATCATCTTCGGTACCATTAAAACCACTGATAATAGTGACTTCCTTTCCTTTGCGCTGTTTGCGGTCTATTTGTACACGCAGTTTTTGCTGTTGAGGCGGAAGTGTTTCAATTTGTTCATCTTCACCGTCATTGAATACAAAATTAGGATCGGTGGAGTAGAAATTGAGTTTTTCTTTCTTTGCCATAATGTTGATATGTTGATCCCGTC
Organism: uncultured Bacteroidota bacterium; assembly: GCA_903854205.1. Taxonomy (GTDB): domain Bacteria; phylum Bacteroidota; class Bacteroidia; order Chitinophagales; family Saprospiraceae; genus Saprospira. The sequence goes on from CAINVS010000029.1 coordinate 1,547, forward strand.
TTGGGTCGGGACAAGTTGTGCGGATGTGGTGATTATGTTAATCTGATATTGGTGACTAAAAAAGATCTTAGACTATTTAATGCCGAGTTTGTCAAATGTCTTAATTTTTTTTACAAAATGTTGAAATACAATGCTTCCTTTATAAAGCCCTGAAGCATTAAAATTTGACTTTCCCTGCCAGGCAACTGATTCTATGAGCTTTTTATTAACTTTTCTCTTTTTCCAATGCCGGCTCATTTGACCAAAAAAATGCCAATGTGCACCCAAAATAGCTAAAATATGGCGAAACTTACCTTTTGTGAGAAACATTCCTCCAGCAATGCCATCGAGAATCAGTCTAAAAAAAACAGTGCCGATTGCAGAGGTGGCTTTTTCTTTGTTTTTTAATAAAGTAGTGAGGCTGTTTCTGAAATTCAGGTAAACCTTTTTGGGACTTTCAACAGGAAGAGTTCCTCCGCCAACATGCCAAACCTTTGATTCGGAACAGAACATTACTTTGTAATTGGCCTTTTTTAGTCGCCAGCAAAAGTCAATTTCTTCCATGTGAGCAAAATAATCAGCGTCAAATCCGCCCAGATCATTAAAAAGCTTGGCTCGGACAAACATTGCAGCACCGCTGGCCCAGAAAATTTCAGCATTGTCATTGTACTGACCGGTATCTTTTTCCAATTCTCCGAAAATACGCCCGCGACAGAAAGGATAACCCCACTTGTCCATCCAACCGCCGGCCGCGCCTGCATGTTCAAAAAGATTATCCTGACCATACATTAAAATTTTAGGCATTGCAGCTCCGATTTGTAGATCTGATTCCATGAGTTCTATAACAGGATCTATCCAGCTGGGACTTACTTCTACATCAGAATTGAGTAAAACAAAATAATCACAATGTTTTATCTGTTGCAAGGCCAAATTATAACCTTGGGCAAAGCCGTGATTTTCTGCAAGTCGGATAATGAAATTAGAAACTTTTTTTTCTGATTGACTGACTGTGAAATTTTCAAAGCCAATGCTTTGCAAATAAGCGATAGAATCGTCGGAAGAACCATTGTCGGCAACATAGAGCTCCAAATTCGGATAGGTCGAAGCCAATACCGATGGGAGAAATTTCTCTAAAAAATTACGTCCGTTCCAATTTAGAATTACAACGGCAACCAATGGTTTATGTTGGCTTATATTTGTCAAGTTTAAGATGTTTTAGTTTGATTTATATACGACGGTATTTAGGCCAAAGTAATGTCTTTCAATCTATTCAGCGCTGCAACCATATCTTTTTGCAGTTGCGCTTTCAGTTCATCAAGACTGTCGAATTTTTCATCTGCTCGCAAAAAATCAATAAAATCAATTTTTACAGTTCTGTCATAGATACTGTCATGAAATTCAAAAATATGAACTTCGATAGCGCATTCAAGGCCTTCATCGAGGGTAGGTCTGCTTCCGATATAAAGCATCCCTTTGTATTGCTGCTCATCTATATTTATCAATACAGCATAAATGCCGACAGGTGGTATTAGTTTATGTTTGTCGTGAACGTAAATATTGGCAGTGGGAAATCCTAATGTTCTGCCAATCTGCTTTCCGCCGACAACTGTGCCCTGAATTGCATAAGGATAACCTAAAAGTTTATCAGCAAGGGCTACATCGCCCATTTCAAGAGCAGTTCTTATCTTAGAAGAACTGACCGCAATGCCGTCAACCTCCTGTTTGGAGATTTCAATTACTATGAATCCATATTTATCCTGAAATTTTTTAAGATATTCAATGTCTCCGATTCTTCCTTTGCCGAAACGATGGTCATATCCTATGACTATAACTTTTGGATGAAAATATCTGACTAGAAAATCTTCGATATACTCGTCTGGACTCTGTTCAGAGAAGTTTTTTGTGAATGGAACTACCACTAAATTATTCATGCCGCATTGTTCCAAATGAGCCGCCTTTTCATCGAGTTGACAAAGTAGCTTCATACCCGGATCAACTCCTTTTTGTTCGGCAAGGGCAATTCTTGGGTGTGGGTAGAAAGTGACAAGGAGGGTTTCTCCATTAATATGGTGAGCATAGGACTTCATCTGTTCGATGATATGTCTATGCCCCGGATGTACACCATCAAAGGAACCAATTGTAATAACAGTGTTTTTAAACTCCGGAATGGCGTTTAAATCTCGGTAGATTTTCATCAGAAAAACAGTAATAGATTAGCGGGTTTTAGTTTTACTGTCGGTAGTTTTGCCCGAAGTCGTTTTGCTGTCGGTTGTTTTTCCTGTAGTTGTTTTTCCTGTAGTTTTGCTGTCCGATGTTCCGGTTTTAGCAGATTCTTTAGCAGGTTTTTCTTCTTCCTTTACCGAAGGCTTTTCTTTTTGTATAGGGCGTTTTTTGGGATAGGTTCTTACTCCGGCACCGAAAACCCAACCTGTTATACCATCCTTAGTTCTAATTTTTATCCAGGGCTCTGTGGCTACATAATCGGCCGAAATACGGATAGACTGTTCATTCTGATATTCGCCCATATCGATAAGTTCATCGCCATAGTTGAGCAATTTAACAAGTTCGCTGTCTTTATTTGGTTCTTTTCTCATTTTCAGACTGTCCATTGTCACATATAATCTTCTGCGAAGGGCATTTACTTTTTCATCATTTTCTGACATAACATGAACCTGTCCTGAATTTCCTGAACTGTCTGAATTTGAAACAGTAGTTTTTGGCCCTGACTTTTTGTCGCCGCTGCATTTGGAGAGGCCGAACATCATCGCTGCCAAAACAAGCAGCGCAATGCCGATCATTTCAACAGGTCTTAGCGCACTGATGAATGGAATTTTTCCGCCATTGTCTTGGCTGCCGCTGTTTGGTTTTTGTTTGGATGAATTATTCATAAGGGTATGTATTCTTATTGACAGAACTGTATTTATAAGCCTGCAAGATACTATATTCCTTTTATATTATGATGTTATTGGTCTTTTTTGTTAACTGCAGACAATTGGTTTGAAATTCTATCCCGATCTGCTTTTTTTAGAGATTTAACTACTAATTCATAGGATTCATCAATCATCTGACGCAGTATTTTATCATTTATACTGCCCTCAAACATTACGGTATTCCAATGTTTTTTATTCATATGATAGCCCGGCAGCACATCATCATATTTTTCACGAAGTTCCAACGCCTTTTCGGGATCAGATTTTAAATTGACCTTAAATTCGGGCTCCAGAAGGTCGGTCAATGCAAACATTTTACCTGCCACTTTAAATACCAGTGTATTTTCGTCAAATGGCAGGCATTCTATTGTTTCAGGTTTGGAAAGGCAGTATTCACGAAAGTATTCAATATTCATTTTTAGGTTAATTTAAAAAAAAGTATTTATCAGGTGCTCAATTTATTTATATGTTTTTTATTGGGGAAGTAATCAAAATTGAGCTGTAGCCCAAATCCATGCTGTTTTTGATTCCAGGTACTTAACAATAGTTTTGTATTTTTTTTGCTGAGCATCAATGTATTGAACTTCTCGGGTATTCACAATAAAAAGATCTGATTCGCCAAGACTGAATTTCACGCGCTCCGCATCAATCAATGCTGAGTAATTATTTATCATAGCATCTATTCTCTCCACCTGTGTTCCATAAGTTTCCACCTGATTGAAATAAGTGCGCAATTTTGATGACAATTCCTGTGTTTTAAAACGCATCTTGAAAGTGGTTTCCTGTTGCTTCAGTCGGTTCAGAGCAAGGTCAGCCCGCTCTTTTCTGATCAGAATAGGATATTGAAATTTGAAACCCAATTTATATTGTTCATTAAAAGCTGACATGCCTACACCCTGAAAGAAATTGACATGATTAGTAGCCAATAAATTGTATTTCAATTCTGCTTTTGGCAGCAACTTAGTGTTTTTGAAACGCTCTTCCAATTCAAGCGCCTGTAACTGATAGTTATAAAGCTGAAGATCAGGATGATTTTCAAGATTGTCCAAACGGGAAATTAATTCTGAGTTCTCAAGCGGTTTTATTTCAATTGAATCCAATAGAATTGGAATTATGTCGTCATTCAGCGACATAGGTAGTGTATCATTCACCCATAGATAGTTTTCGGCTTGCCAACGGGCTTTTCTCATAGTCATTTCTGCGTCATTCCGCTGAATTTCAAAGTCCTGTATGAGAATAAAAGCTTTCAAGGTGTCAATAGCAGGCACATCTCCCTGCTGATAGCTGTTTTTGATGATTTCAAACTGTCCTTTTGCAAGATCCAACGCTCTTAGCCAGGCAAGACTGCTATTGTAGGCCAGCGTCCATTCCCAATAGTGTTTTGCCGATTCATAAAGCAAATTATTTATGGAGGATTTTATTTCAGACTGAGCAGCATTTTTAAGCACTTTTGCTTGTCTTATGGCTGTTTGCCGCTCATTGTTCCACAGTCCCTGACCGACAGGCAGACTGAAACCCAAAAAAGCCTGACCTGCAGAAGGCAGTTTATCAGCATCATTCAGATAAAAACCATCAGCATACTGATAACCGGTTAATACATCAATACCGATTATTGTAGGAATTCTGAGGTAAGCATCGAATAAATTGTAATAGTTTTTGCCGTCAAACTGTTTGTAGTTCCAACCACTGTTCAATTCAGGGTCATTTTGACCCCGAGCATGCATCATCTGCAGCTCGGCCCGTTGTTCGGCAAGGCGTATTTGAGCGGCAATAGGGTGTTTTGTCAAAACCTGTTCAAGATAGGCTTCATAACTCATGGTCTTTTTCTGTGCGTTGACAGAAATAAGACTGATTAACATTGCTAAAATGATATACTTTATATTGCTCATGCTAAAAATTTCAATTATTTGGCCAGCTTTTTAATTGCAGCTTTCATTTTAGGTCCATGCGCCTTAGATTCATCGTAAAAATCAGGAGGGAAACCGTTGAGCTGACGCCATACCTCATACCAGAGGGGAACATCATTCATGATAATCCTGCCATAGGCTCCTGTGCCGACACGCAGACCGGTTGGCCATATTTTATGAATATAATTGGTGTCTGGTTCTACATAAACCCTGAAAAGATTGTTTTCATCTGTCACATTGTCTATGGCAAATATATGTCCGCTGAATGTACCTACTGCACCATCTGGCCAACCTGCGAAAACGAAAGCAGGCCACCCGTCAAATGTAAATATTACCGGCAATCCAATTTTTAATAGGGGATAGTCCATCGGACGTACCAGCATTTCAACTGCAAGCTGAGCGTTTAGCGGCATTATGCTCAGTATTTCTTCAGCTTCTTTTATGATCTCCCCAAGTCCTTTTTTATAAATCTTTGATACAATGCCATCCTGAGGAGCAGTGATGAAATAATACTGATTCCGACTTTCGTAATTGGTCTGCTGATTTTTAAGTTTTGAAACAGAGCCCTCAGCATCGTATATTGATGACATTGTACTGAATCTGTCGGAACGTGCTTTTGCGATCTTATCGGTATATTCCTGTCTTATGCTGTTCATTTCTATGAGCGCATTCATCAGTTCATTCTTCGAAATCAGGAATTTATTCTCGGATGAATTTAATTTAGCCGATGTTTCCTGCATTTTATTACGCTTTTCTTCCAGTTTTGTCAGTGAAATAACACCTTTTTGGAACATTGTGTCGGAGCGTAGAAATTGATAGGCGGCAATGTCATTGGCAACTTTTGCTGCACGCATATCGATACTGTCGGACTGAATTTTCAGTTTGGCCTGTTTTATTTTATTTTCAGTCTGTTCCAATTTCAGTTTCTCGGCTTCCTGAAGAGCTCCAATTTGAGATTCCAAGGCAACTGCCTTTTGTTCGTATGCTTTAACAGAAAATTCTTTGGAAACTACCTGTTCCCTGGTTCTTTCAATCAGATTTGGATCAAAATATTCAGTTTTTATTTCAGAAATGCGCAGCAGTGTGTCACCCGCACGTACAGTATCACCTTCTCTGATGTACCACTGTTCAATTGCTCCCGGAATTACCGGGTAAATACTTTGTGGTCTAAATTCAGGTCTTAAAGTAGTTATTTTTCCTTTGGATTGTATGGTTTGTGTCCATGGAAGCAATAATATTATGATAAAAAAAACCAAAAAGCCAATAAGCCACAAGGAAAGTTTCCTAGGCAAATTAAGTGTTTGAATTTTTTTACAGGACTCAAATTCCTCAAGCTTTTTAAATTTTACTACTTTATCAGATATGTTTAACATTTGTGATTTATGAGGAGGTAAGTGAATGACTAAATTATAAGGCCGCCAAATTAGGATTTGGCTGTCAGAGGGGCATGGTCAAAAATATTGTAGAAATAGGGCTTATTCATAAGCTCCCTGTAAGCTCCGTTGAAGATAATAGCCCCCTTATCCAAAACAATTACCCTATCGCAAACGGCAGCTAGTTTAGTACTGCGGGTTACTGCAACTAATGTCCAGGGGTATTTTTTGTTTGAGAGCAGGTTGAGTAAAGCATTTTGGTCATCTGTTTCAATATTGTTCAAAAGCGGCTCTGTTGCAACAAATCGCGGCATATCTACGATACAGCGGGCCAATAGTACTTTTTTTATAATGGATTGCGGCAGTTCTGTGCCTTCAGAACTGATAACAGTATCAAGACCTTTTTGCAGAAGATGTACATATTTGTCCAAACGGACAAGTTTGCAGACATCCATAATATCCTGAAGGCTTACGTTTTTTTGGCCCATACAAATATTTTCCTTGAGTGTTGCGTTGAAAAGGTGCTCTTCAGTCACATAGTCGCCCATATAGGAGCGGAGTGATGCTGTATTGATGTTTCTTCGGGGAATACCATTATATACAATTGAACCTGTATAGTTTTCATAAAGTCCCAAAAGAATTCTGAGTAAAGTGGTTTTACCTGAAGCATTGAATCCGGTTATTGCAACACGTTCCCCCGACGCTATATCAATATTGATATCTTTTAAAATTGGTGGCATCGAAGGCTCCGGCTGATAGGAGAGATCTCTTATTTCAATTGACATGCCGTTATTTCCAACTACTTCTTTGAAATCCATTCCTTCATCATCTTCCAATTCGAGATCTGTAACATTTCCCATTTTTTCAATTCCGGTCAGTACATCAAAAATTACATCTATGGTATATACGATCTTTTCCAAGGCATTTAAAACCATAATCACTATTATTTCAGCAGCGACAAATTGACCGATATTCATTTGATTATCCATTACAAGCAAGCCTCCGACAATGAGTAAGGCCAAGGTAGCAAAAGACTTGAGTACAATTGCTGATGCAATTTGGAAATGTATAACATTAAAGTGTTTTCGGCGGTATTCAAGGTAGCCTTCTACTAATTTGTCAGTCTTTTCAAGTGGAAACTGTGTTCTTCCGGCCAATTTGAAGGAACCCATTGTACGGCCGAGTTCTTCCAGCCAATAGACTACTTTATATTTATATTTCGATTCCGAAAGGCTTGCTTTCAATCCTCTTTCGCCGCTAAAGTAAATAATAGCAAAAAGCAATAGAATAAGTATTAAACCAAAAAAAACGAAAAATGGATGATAAAGCACCAAAAGTAAAAGACCAAAAAATATTTGCAGACTGGAGGCAGAAAGGTCAATAACTATTTTTGGAATGCCTTTTTGAATATTAAGTGTATCAAAAAAGCGGTTTGCCAATTCCGGGGCATATTCATCAGTAATATTTTCCATTTTTAAACGTGGAAAACGGTATGCAAAATCGAAAGCGGTACGCGCAAATAGTCTTTGCTGCAAAGCTTCCATAATAACTACCTGCATCAGTACCATAGAACCTGTGATTGCAGTTCCTCCGGCAACTATAAAACTCAATACAATCCATGAGCTTGTCTGTTGCTGTAAGGCTATAAGATTGATGATTGCTTGTATGCCAAGTGGTAATGATAATCCAATAAGACCAGCCAAAATAGCATAGACAATAACGAGATAAATGTCTTTTCGATCAAGAGAAAGCAGCCGAAATAGCCGCTTCATTGGTTTGCCTTCAAAAGAATCTTTTTGTACCTTTACCTCTACCTTATAATTGTCCATTTTAGAATAAGTATAATTAGCTTAAATTTAATTGTGATAGTATTACTATTAAAATAGTATAAATTGCTGCTAATTTAATATATTTTCGGCAATTTTGTTCAATAAAACTTAAAAATTATGATAAATAGCGAAAGTTACAGTAAAATTTTCGAAGATCTGCTCAAACAGAGTGTTACTTTGGTTGCAGTTTCTAAAACAAAACCGGCAGATGTGCTTTTGGAACTTTACAATTCAGGTCAACGGATTTTCGGGGAAAATAAAGTACAGGAAATGGCTGATAAATATGAGACTCTGCCTAAAGATATTTCCTGGCATCTGATTGGGCACCTGCAAAGCAACAAGGTTAAGTATATAGCGGGTTTTGTCTCACTGATACATTCGGTCGACAGCTTAAAATTGCTTAAAGAGATTGACCGGCAGGCCCAAAAAAACAATAGGGTAATCAATTGTCTTCTACAATTTCACATTGCCAAAGAAGAGTCTAAATTCGGTTTGGATTATCAAGAAGCTACAGAAATGCTTATTTCAGAAGATTATCATAAATTGAAAAATATTAATATTATTGGTGTTATGGGCATGGCAAGCTTCACCGAGGATAAAGCAGCAGTAAGAGCTGAATTCAAATTATTAAAAACAATATTTGATAGTTTGAAAAAGGACTTTTTTAGAAATAAGAACGATTTTGAAGAAATTTCAATGGGAATGTCAGGAGATTTTGAAATTGCCATTGAAGAAGGCGCAACAATTGTCCGAATCGGCAGTTTGTTATTTGGACCCAAGTAGATAAAATATTGGGTTTAATATGCTATAAATCATTTAATTGCTGATATTCAATCCCGAATTTTTTAAAATAAATGACGAATTTTAAGACTTTTTAAAGAATCGTTTGTTAAAGTAGTTTCTTGAAGTTGAATTTGCTTGAAAAACTTCTAAACTAAAAAAGATGTTCAATTTACGTTATCCTAAATTCGTGATCGCTGCCTTTATTGCATTAGCAATTGCCGGCGGATTTGCTGCAGTTTATCGTTTGGAATTCCGTTTCAATTTCGATGACTTTTTTCCTAAAGGTGATCCTGATTTTGAGTTCTATGTTAAATTTAAGGAACGTTTTGAACCTGATGATAATTTTTTGCTGATTGCCTTGCATCGAAAAGATGGAATTTTTGAAAAGGAATTTCTTAAAAAGGTTCATGAGCTTTCTTTAAAGACCCGAGATATTGAATACGTTGTAAAAGACAGTTTACTAACCAAATGGCAATGGGGTAAAACATTATTTAAAAACCCCAATGGCAAAGGGTTTATTGCAAAGCCAATATTGGAGTCCCAGTCCCTGCTTCAGGTTGAGTTTCCTCTGAAAACTCCATTTTCCTTTACAAGCATCCCTGCAGTTCATATAGATGAACCCGAGCGATACGCTTCAGATAAAAAACGCATACTGTCGGATGAGCGATTGGTCAACAGTTTTGTTTCTGCCGATGCAAAAACTACTGTTGTTATCCTAAAAACTGTTGATAATATTCAGCAGGATGTTGCCGAGAAATTGATGAAGTCGCTTAAAAAGCTTATTGATTCCTATAAATTTGAAGAATATCACATTTTAGGCAGAGCAAATTTTCAGACTGAGCTTGTTGCAATGCAGATTTATGAATTTGGATTATCTGCCTTCGTAGCATTTATTCTGGTACTCTTCATCATGTGGTTAATTTTTAGAAGATTTTGGGGAGTAGTAGTTTCCCTTTCTTCTATAGCGTTAGGTCTATTTATTTTTATTGGCATTTTAGGTGTTATTGGCAGACCCTTAGATTCAATGGCGCTGCTCTATCCTGTTATTATGATTATTGTCGGTACTTCCGATGTAATTCATGTTATGTCAAAATACGTAGATGAGCTCCAAAAAGGCCATACTAAATACGATGCAATTCGTATTACGATGAAAGAAATTGGATTGTCAGTATTTTTAACATCATTTACAACAGCAATAGGCTTTTTATCGTTGATTTTCAGTAAATTACAGCCTATTCAAGCTTTTGGTTTAAATGCAGCAATGGGCGTAATGATTGCCTATGGAACAGTAGTGCTATTTACAACTTCCATACTTATTTTATTTGATAAAGATCAGATTATAAAGCTGAGAACTAATTCAAAAGATGGTCCTTGGATCAGAGCATTTAACTCAATAAATAATTTTACTCAAAAAAAGCCCTGGGTTGTAATGTCAGTGGTTTTTGCAGTTGTGCTGGTCTGTGTTTTTGGTATTACCAAAATAAATACCAATACAAAGATTGAGAATATGCTGCCTAAAGGTGCACAGGTAACGAAGGACTTTAAATTTTTTGAGGCAAAATTCAGCGGATTTCGGCCTTTTGAGGTGGCAGTCAGTGCTGCTGACGGTTATACAACTGATGATTATGCGCTGGTGAAAGAAATGGCAAAAGTGGAAGCTAAAATGTTGGAGTACGATGCAGTTCGGTCAGTTACATCTATTACCTTTCTTTATAAATCACTGAACAGGGCCTTTCATGGTGATCTGCTCGAATATTATAAGATGCCTGAAACGGAAGAGGAGTTTATTAAATACAGAAAATTGGCAGAGCAGGCAGGAGCCGGAAGAAATGCAAATATATTGGTAAGTGCTGATAAGAAATATGCCCGTATTTCATCAAGGCTGCTTGATATTGGTGGAGATAACATAAAAAAAATGACAACAGAGCTGAATGATTATTTCAAAAACAGTACAAACAGTAAAATTGTCAAATTCCAACAGACCGGAACCGGTGTTATTGTAGATAAAAACGTTGTTTATTTAAGAGATTCACTGCTGCAGGGTTTGGGTTTTGCCATACTTGTGATTACACTTGTGATGGTTGTTTTGTACAGAAGTTTAAAAATGATTATTGTGGCATTGGTGCCCAATCTCATACCTATGCTTGTGGCAGCGGCCATTTTAGGCTTTACAGGCATTCCGCTTGAAGCAGGTGTGGCAATCGTTTTTTCAATTATTTTTGGAATTGCTGTTGATGACACAATTCATATTCTTGGCCGATTCCGTTTGGTGAAAACTCCGGATATTAGCACAGATGAAGCTTTAAGAATAACGCTGCTGGAAACAGGAAAAGCTGTAACACTTACTACGGTTGTGCTGTTTTTTGGATTTGTAATTTTACTTTTTTCTTCCAATCCGCCTGCGATAACTATTGGTTTGCTCATCAGTTCCACGCTTCTTTCAGCACTTATTGCAGATGTATTTATTATTCCTTCACTTTTGAGGATATTGAAATATTAGGAAGGAAAGATAAAAGATAAAGATAATCTGAGCTCAAAAAATAGAAATTGCTGAGAAAGTAATGATACTACCTACTGAAGCAGCCCATACTTGGGCATTGGTAACAGCCTGCGGTAAAGAAAAGAAGAAGCGAATTTACAAAGAATCTGTACAGACGTCATTCATACGTTTCCGAAAAGAATCTTACTCATTTTTTTTTTGGAGCAGGAATACCCTCCCAATACTGTTTTCCTTTTTTATTGATAAATCCACTGTACAAATAATTTTCAGGTGTGGGTACTTTGGCAAGGCCATCTTTGCCAAATCTGATATAAGAACCCAGATAGTTGTACTTGAAGGGTATTACTGTTTTGCCTTTTTTATTAATAAAGCCAATCTTTTCTTTTTCGGGATCATAAATTCCTGCAAGACCATTACTGAAATAAAAATTAAAATCACTTTCAACGGAAGAATTATATTGAATTGGAATAACAACTTTTCCTTTTTTATCAATAAATCCGCATTTTTCATTTAAAAAAACACAGGTCAACCCTTCATAAAACCCTACTGCGTACGAATAATAAGGTCTTATTACCCAATCACCATTTGTATTGATGAAACCATATAAGCCATTTATACTTACAGGAGCCATTCCTTCGGAGAAATAAGGAATTCTGTCATTCTCAAATTGAAAAGGAATTACGAGTTTACCCGTAGTGTCAATAAACCCAATTTTTTGATCAAAGTCAATGCTTCTAACTGCAGCAAGACCTTCTTTGCTGAAATTACCTACTTCATAGTAATTTTCATTCGTAATAGGCTGTCCGCTTCTGTCAAGAAAACCCCATTCGTCTTTACCCGAGCTATATGCGGCAAAACCATTGCAATATGAGGTTATGAAATTATAAATAAAGGAAATTTTATTTCCTTTATAATCAATTACAAACATTGATCCCTCATCTCCAGCCTGTGCAAAACCTTCATGGAATGATGAAGCATTAAGAAATTGGAACGGGATTGGATTGTAGCCTTTTCGATCAATATAACCATAAAAACCCTTATTGTTTTTTATAACAGCCAATCCCTCTGAAAATGACTCAGCATAATCATACCAGGTTTCGTTCAAGATTTTTCCGTCCTCATCGATCAGCCCGTATTTTTTATCTTTAGTTACCAACGCAAAACCTTCTGTAAAAGGAAATGCATCGTCAAATTCTGCAGGAATAATAATTTGTTTTTTACTGTTACAAAAGCCCCATTTTAAATTTTTCTGATACGGAATGAGATTGGGTTGGGCAAAAACCTTTGTACTGACTATTAACAATAATATAAATAAGTAAAATAATCGCATATAACTTTTTTGTGAACCTAATATATTGAATTTTAAAATCTAAAAAGTAAAAGATTGGTACAAAGTTTTATAAATTCTATCTTTTTTTGAAATATTTCTTTAATTAAATGCAATTTAGTTCGAATATTGGAAACAAAAGCCTATAATTGCAAAATATTACCGAATAAATGGTTTCCGAAAATAATTTCGGATACTTTGGATATAACGTGTAGATCTTTTTCTAATCTAAGAAGCTAAGCACAATTTCTAACCGGGATAGTGCTGTGTTCTGTCTGTAACTCACACATTGCTTCCATAAGTATATTTCAACATGCTAATTATCAACGTCAAGGACAATGAAACTATCGATCGCGCTTTGGGTCGTTACAAAAAGAAAGTAAGAGATACCAAATTGATGAAAGAAGTACGTCGTCGTAAAGCCTTTGAAAAACCTTCAATAACTCGCCGCGGCGAAATTCTGAAAGCAGTACACAAACAGGAAATTTTCAGAGAAAATTTTGAAGCTTAAATATAAAATGCTTACCCTGAACCGGTAAGCTTTTTTTTTGTTCTGTGATGTATTTTACAGATTTTAAGATTCAGCTTAACTATATTTGCATTGTCAAGGAGATTTATTAAAAAAATTATCAATA
>CAINVS010000030.1 GCA_903854205.1 uncultured Bacteroidota bacterium
CTGAAGTTGGTGATGTGGTACAGATAACAACTCCTACCGGTGAAAGGGTTCAACTTAAAGTTGTAGGCTATTTTCAATCAGGCATTCAGGATTTTGACAAGGTGCAAAGTTTTGCTTCCTTGGGTACCACTCAGAAACTGCTTGGCAAAGAAAGCAGTTATATAACTGATATCCAAATCAACCTGAAAGATATGGAAACTGCGCCTGTTATAGCTAAAGAATTTGCTCAGATTTTTGCATTGGATGCTGTTGATATTCAGACTGCAAATTCGCAATTTGAAACAGGTTCTGATGTAAGAACTATTATTTCTTACGCTGTTGGTATCACGTTATTAATAGTTGCAGGATTCGGCATTTATAATATCCTGAACATGATGATTTATGAAAAAATGGACACAATTGCAATTTTGAAAGCAACAGGATTTTCAGGAAAGGATGTTCAGGTTATATTTATCTCAATTGCTTTATTTATCGGAATTTCCGGTTCCTTGATGGGACTTTTACTGGGCTATCTTTTCTCCGCTTTTATCGATCAAATACCTTTTAATACGGTAGCGATGCCAACTGTAAAAACATTTCCGATCAGTTATGACATAAACTTTTATATAATAGGCGCTGTATTTGGAATACTTACATCCTATCTGGCCGGATATCTTCCATCAAGAAAGGCAAGTAAAATTGATCCTGTAATTATCATTAGAGGAAAATAATTTACATACATTATCCAATGAATAACTTCGTTCTCGAGACCCGATCCATGCAAAAATATTTTTACAATCCTGAAAAAATGCAGGTATTGAAAGATATAAATTTTGGTATAAATAAAGGTGAATTTGTTTCTGTCATCGGCAAATCCGGCTGTGGTAAATCAACCCTGCTTTATATTCTCTCAACGATGGACAATGACTACGAGGGAGATTTATTTATTGATAATACGCAAATGAACGGCAAGTCAGAATCTCAGCTTGCTAAAGTCAGAAACGAGAAAATCGGCTTTGTTTTTCAATTTCATTACCTGCTGAATGAGTTTTCATCGCTCAAAAATGTCATGCTGCCTGCGCTTAAATTGGGAAAATATTCCGAAAAGGAAATTGAACATCGGGCCTATGAAAAACTAAAAGCATTGGGCATTGAAGATCAGGCATTAAAAAAAGCCAATATGCTATCGGGTGGCCAAAAACAACGGGTAGCAATTGCGAGAGCACTTATCAATGATCCTCTGATCATCATGGGCGATGAACCGACCGGAAATTTGGACAAAAAGAACAGCCAGATAGTTTTTGAAATTTTTCAAAAGCTGGCACACGAATTCAATCAGACTTTATTGATAGTAACCCATGATCCCGAGTTTGCCAATGATTCAGATAGAATTATTGAAATGGCGGACGGAAGAATAATATCTGAATAATCACTCAGTTTCACTCCATCTGTAACTGCTCATTTCGAAACCAGCTAGATCCAAAACCCTATCCACAACTGTTGCTGCAAGCTCCTCAAAGCTTTTGGGTTTGGAATAAAAGGAGGGCGTTGCCGGACAGATAATAGCCCCGGCCTCTGTCAGCAATTTCATATTATTGATATGAATTAGGCTGTAGGGCGTATCTCTCAGTACCAAAATCAATTTTCTCCGTTCTTTCAGAATGACGTCTGCAGCTCTTGTGGGCAAATCATCGGATATTCCTGCAGCAATACGTCCCAAGAGCCCCATAGAACATGGGCAGACAATCATCGTATCGTATTTAGCAGAACCGGATGCAAATGGCGCCATAAAATCCTTCTTGTCGTATAGGTTAAAAGGATAATTCAGATAGTCTTCATTCTCCAATTCGTACTTCCAATTAAATTTTGCGTTATCGCTCATCACAACACCCACCTGCTGCCACTGATCTTTTATGGCAGTAAGTCTGTCCATCAGTACTTTAGCATATATGGATCCGCTGGATCCGCCAATTGCCAAAACAATTTTTTTCATTATGATAAATTTGGTCTTGTTTTTGAATCTGATGTTTTAATAAGCTAAGATCCTTTAATACTTGTTAAAATAAACACAATAAACATTAGAGGGTTGCAAAGTAGAAGAAATCTTCGCAAATTTGTGTGATAAAATAATTTAAAAATGACCAGATTATTACTTGTTTTGATCGTTTTAGCAGCCGTTTCAGCAGGCTATGCTTTCACAAATATAAAAAACACACCTGCTTTGTCTTCCAATGAAGACAATTCTGCAGTAAATTGGCTGACTTGGGATCAGGCTATCAAACAATTGGAAGCCGATAAGGCTGCCGGAAAAAAAGGCAAAAAAATCTTTGTCGATGTCTATACCGATTGGTGCGGATGGTGCAAAAAAATGGAAAAGGAAACTTTCCAACAGCCAAAAATAGCTCAGTACCTCAATCAGCATTTCTACCCTGTAAAATTGGATGCAGAACAAAAGGCAGATATCCTTTTTGGCGGCACAACCTTTAAATTTATTGCTCAGGGCAATAGAGGTTATCACGAATTGGCTGCCGCTTTGCTCGACAATAAGATGAGCTATCCGACAGTAATTTTTCTGAATGAAAGAGTTGAACTTATGCAGCGTGTTCCGGGTTATCTTGATGTGCCAACTTTTGACTGTATCCTGCATTACCTTGCTGAAGAGCACTATTTGAAAACTCCTTGGGAACAGTATCAGGTTGCATTTAAGCAGACACAGAAATAACAAAAAGTTTGATAAAAATACACAACGGGCGTCGGTTCAAATTAGAATCGACGCCCGTTGCAATTATTTAATTCGCTACAAAGAGAAACAGAGAAAAAACTACATTGTATTATTTCTCTGTTTCTCCCTGTGATTTTTAATTAGCGCAAATTTCAGATCAGTTAACAATCCCCAATATCCGCCAAACATTCATGATATTCATAAAAAACGGTCCGTACTTTTTTTCGCGGCATTGTTCTTCTTCTCTTTTCCAATAATGAAGGTCTGCAACAGTATAGAGATAACCAAAATCATAAGCTGTTTTACTTTTAAAAATCTCAGAGAGCCATTTTTCAGGATAGCGGTAATTTGCTTCCTGTAATTTGACAATTTTTAGCGCTTCTTCTCTCAATTTTGCAGCAGATGCCAAATGCTGTTTTGGATCGCTAAATTCCAATTTTTTAATTCCCGCCTCGCGTTTTTCAATGAGATAGGAAAGGATGTATGCTCTGTGTTTTGCACGCAGTCCGGTTATCCGCAGACCATTTACAAATTCCCTGCCCAGATTAATCGCATCTCCATTTGGAAGCAATTCAGTAATAATTCCCAATTCAGCAATAAGCGTTGCACAGCTGTCAGTAAAAGCTATCAGAGGTTCAACCGCATTTTTTTTCAAAGTATCCAACTGATAGGGCATGGCCTTATTCAATAAAAACTTATTGGTATAGATGGGTTTTGGCTGAAATTCCAAATTTAAAAAATCCGGCAGTTCATCAGAAAAAGAAAGCGGCGCCATATAGCGGATCAATTCCTTTTCTTTTATGAATGTTTGCTGCAGATCCAGCATTTTATTCATCGTTTCAGTCCAGGCAGCATCCTGAGAAAGAACAGCAGCATATTCCAGATAATCATTTGATAATTTTTCTCCATTAAATTTTTGATTCCAACTCCAACGGGCGATGCTCCAATCGGTAAGCCAGTAGCCCCATTCCCAGCCTGAGCTGAATGTAATATGACCTTCCGCTCCAAGTGAGTCCATCAGTCTGATATCGTCCAAACGGGCCTTCAAATAGGGCAGGAGCGTCATCGGAACAGCGTTGTCAAAGGTAATCCAGTAGGCAGATTCCGGATAATACCAGGTTTCTCTTTTCTTGACTTCCGATTTAAAAATTTCCAGCATGTGCTGCAGATTTTTATTTCTGTAAACAGGTGCATTTTCCTCAAAAATATTGTAAAACATAACGGTATGAACCAATAGTCCGCGTTTGCTATCAGTGATTTGCTGTTCGGGACTAAGATTCAGGTCTTTTTGTTTTTTACCAATTAACATTTTATCCTTTTTGACAACATGTTCACGGCCCATCAGTTTTATACCTTTCTTTTCCAACAGTTCGCCCAGATAAAGTTGCAGCAGGCGTTTCTTTTTGAGATTCCCCGCTGTAAACTCAGTTGTGGAAAATTCAACATTGTACACCTCAAAACCTGCTTCAGACAGATAATTGACATTCTTTTCAATTTGTTTTTTCTTGGAGATAAAGGATTTTGGAAAGGACCTGTAGAGCATAAAGGCCTTCTGTTGCGTCATGTGCAGTGAAAGATCAACGCCCATGATGATTCCTCTCGACTTTCCGTAATCAACGGCTTCTTTGATATAGCTCACCCATTTTTTTCTGTCAATACTTTCCAGGAGATTAAATTCAAAATAATTCTGCTGATTTCTTGCCAACCAGTCAATATAGATTTTAATTTCCTGAATACCATTACTGAAATTAACATCCAATAATGCCTCTGTTAATTCTATCGGATGCATTGTATGCAAATGAAATCCTTTTTTTTCAAATCGCGGATTTACCTCCCAAGTGAAATTTTCAGTAAGCGGCCAATTGTCAATCTTTGGAATATAAGTCTGTTTCGGATGATAAAATTGAAACCAGAGCTGCTCCTGCAAGAGTCCGTAGAGTCCAAAACTTATTCCCTGAAAAGAGGGTGTTTCCAAAACCAGCTTAAGTTTAGAACCTTCTCTGCCAGATGTCCATTTATAATGATGTGCCGGATATCTCAAAACAGCGTAGGCTTTATCATTCGTTTTTGGAAGATTTGAACGGTTTAAATTAATATTCGGAAGCTGAATGAGAATCTGAGCATTTTCATTGTTAATACTTACATCACAATTACAGGCTTTTTTCATCAGCGACTGAAATTCATTGATGGCCTTGGAACTGATTGGATTAGACCTGTTGGCATCATCTGTAACAATAGAAATACTTTCTAAGGCCAGAGCGTAATGCGATTGTAAAAGTATTAAAAAGAGCAAAAACCCTTTTATATAGGTAGCTAAATGCATGTTTATTGTATTTTTCATTTGAGCGCAAATATAACGATAGCATTTTTATTATACTATGTTCTCGAACTTAAAATAAAGGCTGCGATGGAATAAAACCTAATCAGCTAGCTTAATAAATTAGTAATTCAGAATTATGCTTTTATAGAATCATTTGGAAAATGCTTAAAAAATACGAACTTTGCATTCGAAAAAAAATAGAATTATACTCAATGAATTATAAAAAAATCAGTTTATACACCCTTATCGGAATTTCAGCAATAACGTTGTTTCTAGGGTACTTTAC
>CAINVS010000031.1 GCA_903854205.1 uncultured Bacteroidota bacterium
ATACTGTGTAATAGATGAATGGCCTTTTTTTGTAGAGGAATTAACCTTTATCATATAGAAAATTGACAGATCGATTACCCATAGGATGGCTTCAGCTCTTGAGTTTGACAGTTAAATAACGTAACTAATTGATAATCATAAATAGCACTTTTGAATCGGCTCACTACAAACCGACTTTTTCAAAAAAAGCCACTTTTGATTTATACCTTAAAACTATCCCCGGCTATTAAAGGTGGCAGCTCTTTTATCCCTAAAGCATTTAGTATAGCCCTGATTTGTTCGTGGGCTCGATCTGATGTAAAACTCGTTATCATCAGATTTGACTTACTTGCATCTTATCCAATATTGATCTTAAAGTTTTTTCAGTAATTATTTTATTGTTTTTAATCTCCTTTTTAGCACCCAGTTTTGCAGCGTAAATGCGATGTAACACATGCAGATATGCCCCTCAATGCGCTTATCCGTCCAATGGAAGATTGCTTTAGTTGCTCTAATAGGGGTCAAATTGTGTCTTTCTAACAGGAAGATTGATGAAGCCCAAAGAACCCGGACGCACACGCAAAAAGAAATTGAAAGTTTTAGGTTCTGGCTGCCAGCTCAGTCCTAATTCCCAGCAGTGGAGATTGCGGGAGAACATAAAATCCGGATAGGTAACCCGTTTTTTACTGAAGTCATAACCTATGCGCTGCAAGGCGATATTCCATCCTTTTGAAAGCTTTATACTGCCGTTCAGTGCCAACTCATTGGCCGTAACGAGCAGACTATCCCTACCATCAACATATTGCTTTGCAACTCTAAGGTTGTAATTGAGGTTTAGACTTTGAAGTATCTGGAATTCAGCATTTTCTTTCGTCTTTTTGACATCCGTTTTTGCATTTGGATTAAAAAGCGTTTTCAGATTCTGCGCCGTGAGACCGCTTGAAAGATTTAGTGAAGCCTGAGTCATGCGCAACATCCGCTTATTTGCCACCCACTCATAGGTACTGATCCGTTTGTTTGTATTCACATCGGCCGCATAAGGATCGAAGGTCATGTTCATAGTAACATTTACTGCTTTGAACAGAGTCGTATTGGCATTGAGCCCGACAGGGGACATTTGCAGGGAGTCGGCAGCCAAATTATAGCTGCTGCTGATGTTGACATTATTAATAATGACAAAATTCCTATATTTATCGGTACCTACGGTATCTCTTTTGCTTTTGCGCATCTTGCCTTCCATGCGCATATTCAGACTGTAATTGAGCTGTGATTGCTGACCGGCACCGGGCACAACATCGTAGCGGCTATAGCGGTTGAACACATCGGGATAACGGGTATCTGTCTGAACTTCGCCGTAATATCCCCAAAAATCATTGCTGTAATCGGGGCGCCAGGAAAAACCGACATTGGGGCGAAGAACTGCTCTTATTTTTTGAAGGCGGCCAATATTGAAAGTACCTGTGGCAAAAAGTTGAGTATTCATACTCACTCCGGCACTAAAATCACGGACCGCATTAAATCCGTAATCACGTACATTGTCAATTTTACCGTAAGTGGTATCATAACTGATGCTTTCAATAGCTCCGGTTTCATCATCAATTGTTGTATCGGCCGTTACAATCAGCGTAGGATCAAAGTTTTGTTCATTTGCATAAAAATACCAGTATTCTTTATAGCTGATGCTTGGCTGAACATTGATATGTTTGAAGAGTTTGAAAGACATATTCAAATTGGGCGAATGCGCTACTGAATATTTGGCATCTTTCATTGCATTGGTCAAACCGTCAGGAGCAAAAAGCAAGGTATCTACAATTTGGAAAGTATTATTGGCAGTCATATTGTAGGCAAAGCCTATGCGCTCATACCAACGATCCTGCCCTACCGGATTCTTCCTTTTGAAAGGAAAAATCTGATTCATATTCAGACTGGTTTTGGGCAAAGTAATCGTCATTATTCTATTGGAGGTATTTTGGGAGTGCGAAGCTCCAAGCGCCAATGAAAATGGGGTGCCTATGAATCGTTTTGACCAGGAAACATTAGACTGCAGGGTCGACTGCAGGGCAGTATTTGCAGTTGTTGTTGTGTTGCGATAGAAATTTGAAGTACCGAAGTTTACTGAGGCGCTGAAATTCTCGCTGGGATGTGCCTTTGGCGACTGCGTATGATTCCAGCGCAGATTAAAATCCTGTGAACGGTTATAATCGGGCGTGCCCTTTTCATCTTTTTTGGTATTGGCAAAACCGATAGAAAAAGAACCGTTTGCCTTATACTGCTTGTTGTAGTTTGAGGTTGCATTTACCCTGATAGTTCCACGGGTATAAAAATCGCCGGTGATAGCCAAATCGATATGTTCGCTGATACCAAAATAATACCCGATGCCACGGATACCGGGTCCCCAAACGGGCGAAAAGTCAAAATTGGTACTCATGATGAGTCCGGAACGACGCGTCTGAGTTATTGGAAAAAATCCGAAAGGTAAAACAATAGGTGTGGGCGTCCCCATAATTTCGAGGTAGGAAGGGCCTACAACGATCAATTTATTGGGAATAACCTTTGCTTTGGAAGCCCTGATACCGAAATGCGGCTGTCGGTGATTACAAGTGGTATAGGTACAGTCGCCGGAATAGATGACATCGTCCGTCAGTGTTGAATCGCTGTCTTTGCTGACAAATTTGGTTGCTTTGGACAAAAAATAGCCGTCACCCTGTTCGGTGCTTGCATCAAAAACCTTTCCTTTTTTGCTTTTGAAATTATATTCAATTTTTCGGGCATCAAATTTCTGATTGCCGTCGCTAAAAAAGGGATTCTGAGTCCGGCGGCCAAGACTGTCTTCAAAACCTTCGGCTTTTGCAGTAAAAGTATTAAAATCGAGTTCAATAATACCTGATTTCAGTTCATATTGTTCATAAACAACTTCCGCATTTCCGTAAAGGTAGATTTTTCGCTGCACAAAGTCATAAATCATGGAATCTTTGGCATTGTACTGCAAAGGTCCCTGAAGAGAGTCTGATGAAAACTGAATAATTCTTGGTTGATTGACAAGTGCCGAATCGGGGGAAAGGCTGTCTGTACCGACAAGTTTCAGCGAATCGGGAACAATGTTTAAACTATCGGTCTTGACAACTGCAGAATCTCCTGATGCAACACCCAGTTTTCCGTTAGTACGTTTGGGCTTGATGCTGTCCGGAATGGCCCTGAGCGAATCGGGCGTTTTGGCAATCAAGTTACTGTCCATGCCTTTATTAAGGGCAGCCATGCGCTTTTCATCCGATGTTTTCTGCTTCAAATCCTGCTGAATACGTCGTTCCATACGGGCTTGCGGCGTATTATAAGGATATCTGCAGCCCTGCAGACTATGCAGCAGAACCGTCAGAAGGAGTAGGAGAAAAAAGGTATAGTATTTTTGCAACATGTCTGTTAAATCATTGGCAGTGCCATGCGAATTTTGGCAATTTTATAAAAAATGCCCTTTCGCTGAAACAAATATCAGTTAAAATACAGTAATTTTGAAAGATAGGACTGCATTTTTTGTATTTTTAGCAATTGGTTAACTGTTTTAGGACTTCAGCAATGGAATAGAATTTGGTTATTGCTGAAAAATTTGATGCTTTTTGATTCAAAAACGAGATAAATGCAGCGAAAGTCAGTTCAAAACTTAATAAATTAATAGTGAAAATTTTAACTTACATAGCAATTTGGATTTTAGTCAGTCTCCCCTTCTATTCCGAGGAAAAAGAAGGATTGATTCCTGAATTCCAAAGAATAAGAACTGTGATTATCGATGCCGGTCACGGCGGCAAAGACAGCGGCTCATTGGGCAGCAAATCTCAGGAAAAGACTATTGCCCTGAAGATTGCCAAACAGGTGGGGCATTATATCAATACCTATATGCCTGATGTTAAAGTAGTTTACACAAGGGACAGTGACAAATTTATCCCGCTTTTTGAACGAGCAGCTATAGCCAACAAAAACAATGCACAGGTTTTTATCTCGATACACTGCAATTCTCTTCCTGCAAAAAAAGCACATATAAACGGCACCGAAACTTATGTTATGGGACTTCACAGCACTGATGAGAATCTGGCTGTGGCCAAAAGAGAGAACGAAGTGATTCTGTTGGAAGAAAATTACAAAAAGCATTATGATGGCTTTGACCCCAATTCTCCCGAGGCACATATCATGTTGTCGATGTATCAGAATGCTCATTTGGGGCAGAGTATACTATTGGCCGAAAAAATGGAAGTACAGTTTAAGGAACGGGCCAAACGCAGTAGCCGTGGAGTAAAACAGGCCGGTTTTGTGGTACTGAAAGCGACATCTATGCCAAGTGTATTGGTAGAAACCGGATTTTTAAGCAATAAAACAGAAGAGGAATATCTTGTTTCCGAAAAGGGTCAGGTTTATTTGGCTTCGGCTATTTATCGGGCTTTTAAGGATTATAAGGACCTGGTAGAGGAAACACCTGTGACTAAGGACAATGACCCGGAAGTTCCATTTATAAAAAAAACGGAACCTGAAATAAAAAAACCTGATCCTGTAATCAAAAAAACGGAGCTTGTGGTCAAACCCGCTGAAAAAACAACTGAAAAAGTGGTTTACAAAATACAGTTGGCTTCCTCAGCTGTGAAGCTGAAAACAAATGAAGGTTCATGGAAAAATGTGAGTGGAATCGAAGTAAATTTTGTTGATAAAACTTATAAATACTATGGAAGCAGTTGCGGCTCAATGAATGAAGCTGTTCAAAATCAGGCCTATTATAGAAAAAATGGTTTTCCTGATGCTTTTGTGGTAGCGTTTAAAGGAACGGAGCGTATTTCGACGGCAAAGGCTAAGGAGTTGTTGGGGAAGTAAGATATTGATGTGCGGATGAGACGATCCCGTCTTGGGTCGGGACAAGTTGTGCGGATGTGCGGATTATTTTGGTATAAATTGTCAAGTTAAAAAACATAATGAAGAAAAGGCTTCAGCCTTCCGAAGCAAGGTACCCGTAGAGTCGCGGGCTTCAGCCTGCGATTTGCCTGAAGAAAAACTTTTTTAAAAGAGGACCGAAGAGAGTTCTATAATCTGACTTCTGACGATCTGACTTCTGTTAATCTAATAGAGAAAATAAAAGCTAACTCATCTCCTGCTGGAATCCCCTATTATCAACATTCAAACGAAGAAAAGTTTAGGACATTCAAAAATCCTTTTTATATTTGAACCCTGAAAGGTCTGACTTGACCTGAACGCAATATCCAAAACCAAATTATATACTAAATACCATGGCAGAAATCGTAAGAATGCCCGCGTTAAGCGATACGATGACCGAAGGAACACTCGTTGCTTGGCACAAAAATGTGGGTGATAAAATAAAATCCGGCGACCTTTTGGCCGAAGTAGAGACCGACAAGGCGGTGATGGAATTTCAAAGCCCTTTTGATGGTGTATTATTGCACATCGGTATCGAAGCAGGTAATGCAGTTCCTGTAAACGATGTTATTGCCATTATCGGCAAGGCCGGCGAAGATGTAAATGCTATCCTTGCAGGTGCTTCCGGTGCTTCAGCAAAAACTGAAGCTACTCCAACTAAAGTGGAGGCAGTTGTTACTCAAGCTGCAAATGTTGAAGTCAGTGCTGCCGGCGATGACGAAAGCCGTGTAAAAGCTTCCCCCCTGGCTAAATCTATTGCCAAAGAAGAAGGCATCAACATTACTGAAGTTCCAGGCAGCGGAGATGATGGCCGCATTGTAAAGCGCGATGTAGAGGCCTATATGGAACAGAAAAAAGGTACTGTTACTGAAACCAAACAGGTGGCTGCCCCTCAAGTTGCTGCAACTGAGGGCGGTTTTGAAGATGTGCCACTGAATCAGATGCGCAAAACGATTGCCCGCCGTTTGAGCGAAAGCAAGTTCTCTGCACCGCATTTCTATCTCACGATGGAAATCTGTATGGACAAACTCATCGAGGCTCGCAAATACATCAAGAAAATCAGCGATACGCCAATTTCTTTCAATGATTTTATCATTAAGGCCTGCGCCAAAGCGCTGCAAAAAAATCCGAGCATTAACGCTTCCTGGTTGGGTGACAGAATCCGCTATTACAAATACGTAAATATCGGTGTAGCAGTCGCTATGGAAGAAGGATTGGTTGTACCTGTAGTTAAAAATGCAGAAATCAAATCGCTTTCACAGATTGCCAATGAGATTAAAGATTTGGCTGAATTGGCCCGTGAGCGCAAATTGCAGCCACAGGATATGACCGGCAATACTTTTACGGTATCAAACCTCGGTATGTTCGGCATTGAAGAGTTTACTGCCATCATCAATCCGCCTGATGCCTGTATTCTTGCCGTTGGCCGTATTTCACCAAAACTGATTATGGAAAATAGTGAAGTAAAAGAATCAAACTTTATGAAAGTAACCCTTTCCTGCGATCATCGCGTTGTGGACGGAGCACAGGGAGCAAAATTCCTGCAAACACTGAAAGATATTTTGGAAGAACCTATGCGTCTGATTATCTGATCAGATAAATTTATAATATTTAGCCGCTGCTACTTCTGTAACAGCGGCTATTTTTTTGTCAAAAAGAAAAAGCTGCTTATTGACAATATTATTGCTTATACTTTTCCAAATTTGCAATTGCCCTGAAATAATTTCGGATAGTTAAAAGCAGGGGCAAAGGTGCTAAAAATGGAATCACTGCGCCCAATAATCCCATCGTCTGCCAGACTGCATTGCCTTTTAATAAGGAGGCAGGCTTATAGATACTGTATTTGGAAGTTATCATAAATGCGAGCACCAAGAGGTACATCAGCATAAAAATCGGATAGAAAATCCAGATATCGGGATGAAAAAATGCATTGACAGTAAGAGGAGGTGCAAAAATAGACAGTACAAGCAATGAATGGGTTGCAATCTTTTTATTTAAAAATCCGGCAGCATTATCGCCCATTTTCAGCTGCAGCAAATTTCTTGGTTCTCCTTCATTGTAGAAGTTTGAGATCATAAAAGTTAAAATCCAAAGACCGACAATTGGCAGGGCACGAACCCAACAAAAGGCCCATATCAGCAAATATACCAGGATGAAAGGCAGCCAAACAAGTCTCATTCCACTTAGCCATTCAAAATAACTGACCGGAATAATTCGGTGCAAATATGGAAAATATATTTTTAAGGTTTTCGGTCTTATTTTCCAAAATGAAAGTACAAGGCAAACTAAAAAGTGAATTCCGGCAATCCAAAAATGCAGGGTGACCAAAGCCGGCAAAATAATTGGGAGGGTAAAAATCCAATACTCCGTGAAGATGCTCTGTTGCGGATTCTGCAGTTTATGCCATATAAAACGGCTATCTTTTCTGCTGCTGTGTATTGATAATAAAATCAGACAAATTGAACACAATATACCGATGCTGTAACCAATTTCAAGATAGGCTTTATAAAAAAAATACTCAATAAGGAGAAAGGCTGCTGACAGCAACAGCATATAAATAGGGCCTAATGCGCCTGATTCGCGTTCAATCTGTTTCAGTCGGATATTTACAAGGGTAAAATTGAGCATATTGAATGACAGGATTGCAGCCTTAGAAATTTAACAGCAAATTAAAAAAGTATTGCACAAAGTTCCAAAAAGAGAAATCAGGGAAAAAGCATTTTAGTTATGACCTAACTTTGACTAAGTTCGGTCAATTACTGTACCATTTAGTTTTTGAATCGACAAAACAGGGCTTTCTTTTGACGGAGTTTGTGGATAATAATAAGCAAATAATTCAATAAAACAGTTTTCTAAGATTATACGCCAAATGATACTAATCATATTTTAATTCCAAACCTTAACATATCTTTGAAGTATGTATTATAAAACTTAAAAATCAAAAAACCATGAATAAGAAACACTTAACAGCTGTCTGGCTAGACGGATATAAAGCCATGATCGTAAAATTTCATGATGGCAACATGCATGTTGGAATTTTAGAATCAGATATGGATGATGCCTATTATCATGAAGGCGAAGCAATAAAAGGCAATTTTTCAGGCACTCAGCACGATAACCGCGAAAAAACCATTTCCGAACGTAAGAACAACCTCTCTCATAAATTTTTGAAAAATGTTTTTGAAGAAATTCAGGAATCTGATGAACTTTATATCATCGGCCCCGGTGAAATGCGTTCCCGTTTAGGTCATTTAATTGAGTCCGAATACAAACATTTTCATGGCAAAGTAAAGGGAATTGACAGCTGCGATTATTTGCGCGAAAGACAGATTATTGCAAGAATGAAGGACTTTTTCAATTTGAAATAGTATTTGCTGCTATGCAACTATTTTAACAAAGTTGCGTTTAACTCTGACTTAATCAAACAATTTCAGCTGCATGCAAAAACAAATCAAAAATCAGACAGGCATTTGGATCGACGGCAATAAAGCACTTATTGTCAGCTTTATTGGAGACGAAGTTAAAATTTCTGAAGTTAATTCCGATATGGATGGGGTCTTCCTTCGGGACGGACAGCCGATTAAAACTAATTTTTCAGGCGGAAATAACGACAGTCACGAAAAAAGATTGGAGGAACGCAAGAAAAATAATACGAGAAAATTTTTGAAAACTGTCAGCGACGCTGTACAGAAAGCAGATGAGTTATACATTATTGGCCCTGGCGAGATGCGTACAAAACTGAGCCGTTTTATGGAAGCGGAATACAAAATATTCACTGCCAAAATAAAGGGCGTTGCCAGTTGTGAAAAACTGCGCGAAAGTCAAATCATTACCAGAATGAAAAGCTTTTTCAATCTGGAAGAAAAAATTGAGCTTTAACAGTTATTCTTTTATGAAAAGACCTCGAAGAACTATTTCCTCGGGGTCTTTTTGGTTTCATTTCGTTTTTGATTACTCTGCGGAAGTGACCGTACCTTTTATTCTGAGAATTGTCTTTGCCGGATCGGTATTGGCCGTCAGGGTAACTGTTTTATCCTGTGCACCGCGCTTACCGAGTGAATTGAATACTACTTTCACTTCACCTTTTTCTCCGGGTTCAACGGGGTACTTAGGCCATTCGGCCACAGTACAACCGCAGCTGCCCAAAGCACCTTCAATCAGCAGGCGTTTTTTTCCTGTATTTTTAAATTTATAAACTTTTGTCACGGAAACACCTTCTTTCACTTCGCCAAAATCGATGACTGTTTCATCGAAAGCAATACTGGTATTATTGTCCTGTTTAGGTTCTGTGGGTTTTGCCTTCAGGGCATCATTCATTTTTTTGATTTCCGCATTTTGCACTTCAATCATTTTTGCCAATTCAATCATTTTATCATTTAATTTGGTCATATCTTCACGTTGTTCCGCTATATCTGAACTGAGTTTATCATTTTGATCCATCAGCATTTTGTTGCTTGCCTCCGACTCGTTGAGTCTTTTGCTGAGACTGTCGACTTTCATTGTAAGCGGATCAGCTTTTTTGGTTTTTGTTTTCTGTGCAGAAATATTGAAGCTGAGCAGAACAGCCAATATGGAAAATACCAGAGTTTTTGAGTTCATAATTTTGAAAATAAAGATGTGATGGAAATTATTAGCGGAGGCTAAAGTAAGCGTCTCGGTTAAATTATTGCTTATCAGTTATCGAATTTCAATTTTTTGGATAAGTTAATTTACTTTCACAACAAAAGGTTTTTCGGAACTTGGCAATGGAGTTACAACTTCTCCCGGAGGCAGCATTCCTATTCTGACAATATCTTTGAAGTTTATGAGGCGTTCTGTTGCCCCGAATTTATTCAGATGCTTGCGGGTCATTTCTGTCAGACTCAGCATTTCTTTGATTTTTGCCTTTGGCATTGTCAGAAAATTGAGCGTGTCCGATTCAAAAGCAGAGACCGGAATAATGGTGTGCACCCATTCTGAAACCTTCTTTTTCTTTTCGTTGTGAATATAGCGCCAAGCCGGAATGTAGTTGTGATTGCCGATAACAGTCTTTCCAGTTTTATCGTTTTTAATTATTTCGATTTCAAATATAAGTCCGATTTCTGTATGTACCGGATGAAACTGATTTGAGATAAAATTGCCCAATGAGTAAGCACAAACAACTCTGCGTCCCTCGGTACTATCTGCATTATAAACTGTATCGGATCTGATCGGCTGAATTACGTGCGGATGTGAGCCAATGACTATATCTACACCCTGACTCCAAAGCCATTTTGCCAAATCACTTTGTGTCTTTGCTTCAATGCGCTGATATTCAGCACCCCAATGCATATAGGCAATAATCATATCCGGATTGCTTTTCTTTGCCTTTTCGATATCTTTTCTGATTTGTGCTGTATCAATTTCATTCACCACATTGGGTTTTTGCGTGGGAATGCCGTTGGTGGCGTAGGTATAGGCGATAAGAGCAAGTCTGAATTTTGCGCCGTCGGTTTCTTTTTCTAAAATCATGGGATAGCTCTGCTCCCATTCAGCTGTATCTCGAAAAGTCCCAGTATGCATCAGCTTAAGCGAGTCCAAAACATCCAAAGTATGCATTAGACCATATTTATTGTTATCGTTCGAATGGTTATTGGTCGTAATAATTATGTCAAAACCAGCCTGTTTCAGGTAGCCTGCCAAGGCATCGGGCGAACGGAAAAGGGGATAGCCGCTGTAGTAATTCTTATCATTCAGCGTCAGTTCCAAATTAGCAAAAGCAAAATCTGAAGATTCGATAATGGGTCTGATATAACGGAAACAGGGCTCATAATCGAACATACCGCTTTCGGGATCAAAGGCAGAGCGTATCTGATCACCGTGCCCCATAATATCACCTACAAATACCAGTTTCAATCGGTGCAGGCTGTCTTTTGCCGCTTCTTTTTTTTCAACCTTAGCCTCAATATAATCCACGTCTTTGCCGCCCAAACCGGTACATGCCTGAAAACTGATCAGACTTAACAAAAAAATGATTGAATAGACAGCAAAAGTCATCATTGTTTAATTAAATTATGTGTAAAGATAGTATATTTATTAGTACGAACAAATCACCCCTACTCATATAGATTCAATAGATTTAGTTAAATTTTATAAGAATCTCATAAAATTAAAACTGAATTTTAAATAATATTGTTAACAAAATATAACCCCAACTCATATGATTTTACTTTTCCTACATCTCATGCTGTTTACGATTTCTGTTGAGGCTCAAAGCTCTATTGGACTAGATAGAGGTACAATTTCTATAAATATATCCAATATCAACAAAAGCAGCGGAAATATCTTATTAGCTGTTTATAATAATGAAAAAGGATTCAGGGATCCAAAACAGGCTTATTTACTGCGTGTTTTGCCCCTGACGGAAAAATCCTGCACTACTGTTTTAGAAAATCTGCCTGAGGGAAATTACTCCATTACTGTATTTCATGACCTGAACAGCAATGGCAAAATTGATATGAATTGGGCTGGCATCCCAATAGAACCTTATGGCTTTTCAAAAAATCCTAAAATTATGTTTGGGCCTCCAAGTTTTGAAGAAACAGCAGTATTGATACGTGAAGAATCCATTGAACTTAAAATAATTTTGAAGTAGTACTAAAAAACGTTTAAACTTTTTTTTAACCCGCAACCGTCTTAGAAATTCTATTAACTTCTTGCAGTCCTTCCTGGTTCGGTTTTATAACGAACTCTAATGAAGGTGCTTGTTTTAAATATAGCCGGCTTCAGCCAAAACCCGCTGCAGCTCTCCTTCCAAATTTTTCCAGCAGCTGTAAGACCAAATCCTGCAAACTTTCAGGCTCAAATTTTGCAGGCGTTCCTCTCTGAACATATCCCATGCATAAGCTTCCTCTGAATAAGCATTATTAAATAAATCCGTAAAAATTGCCAAAACAGGCTTTCCTTCTGAATTAGAAATCAGAAGTGGAATATTGAAGCCCATATAATCGGCATTTTGCTGCAAACTATGTCCTTCCGGAATTTTGGATTCCAGTTTATCAAAAAGCAGTTTCTCAAAGGAACCTTCTCCGTCAATTTGATAAGAAATTTGGTGAAGTGGCTGAACTGACTTATCTGAAATCTGTTTCAAAATTGCCAAACGGGCCGTTTCATAATTATCACTTACTGCTTTTGCATAAGCGAGATAGGCATAGAACAATCCCCTTCCGCTCTTTCCTTCATCCAAATGCTCCCGGAATCGTCCATAGTTTTCTGCCGGAATTGAACTATAGATTTCCAGATATTTCTTTGCTCTTGTTATTATGACATTCAAAAGTCGGTAGCCGAGTTCTCTGTTCAATGGCCCGAAATTTTGCAAAAAGCTGCCGTCGGCTGCTTTTCCGAAGGTGGTGGAAAGCAGCATATAATCGCGCTCATCGCCTTGAATGTTTTCCAAATTTTTAACAAAAAGTCCGGCGGCAAAAAGGGCTTCGAATGCAGTTCCTGCATCTGGATCAGAAAGACTCTTTTCCTGCATCAATTCCAATATCAGGTTGCGCTGCAGGATATTAAAAGTAGCTACACCTATAGAAGGAATCGGATCTCCTGAATTGACAGCATTTCTGTAAATAGCCAAAACTCTTTCCAATACAGCCTTTGCCTCCTGCCTATTTGTTCCCTTTTCATAAAGTCCATCCATCTCGAAGAAAGATATGGGCTTATAATCGGTTTTGGGCGCCACAGGCATCAGCTTTTTTCCGTAGAAGGCAGCATTTGAAAAGTCGATCAGATATGGATGGGCCGAACTGTAATGCACCTGCAGAAATTTTTCTTTATAGCTTCCGTCGGCAATGCAGTATTCCAACAAGGATTCTGCTCCTGACAGATAATCGACTGCATCTTTTTTCAATTGCTTATTATCATATTCAGCGAGTTCCTCGGTCAGTTCCTCTTCCTGTATCAAGTTTTTGGCCGAAAGGAAATAATCGGAAGGCGGCATCTGCTGACTGTCGCCCGACACAACTTTGTAGCTTCCCCTTGTCAGGGCCGCAAAGGTATCTTCCAATCTTAACTGACTGGCTTCATCAAAAATCACCACATCGAAAAGGCCCGGAACCAAGGGCAGCATTGATGCACAAACCGCCGGACTGACCATCAGTACAGGATAAAATGCTGTAAACAAATTAGGGTCTGCTTCAAAAATTTGTCGCAAAGGGGTTCTTCGGCCTCCGCTGTTACCGCGCAGATTGTAAAGACTGTGCACCTTTACCGGCGATTTTTCACTGTTAAATTTCCGGACTGCTTCAGACTGTTTTGAACGCCAAAATTGCAAGGTATGACTGATCATCGCAGGTCGCAGATCATTGAGTTCTTTGCTGAGATTACGGGAAAGACTCCTGTAGGTCATTTCCTGCGGAATGCTGTCGTCAGCAAAGGAATTGAGCAGATGATAACGGTACCAGCCGCTGAAAGCAGCCTCCCAATTAGCAGGATTTGCTTTAGCCAAAGCAGTAAATGCTGCCTGTTGTGCCTGGTCCAACTGCAGCCAGAAATACTTGAGCGGATGATAATTGGGAAAATCCTCATCGTATTTCTCATCCAATGATTTCAAGTTTTTATCCAACTCCTCCAAATTGTTCAAACGCTCTCTGACGACAATATTTTTGAATCCGAAGGGCACTTTAAATACCTGACTTTTCATGAAATTCTGCGCAAAAAGGTCCAGATTTCTGGTAAGTTCTTTCACTTCTTTTTTGAAATCGACATAAGGATGCAGATTCTTTTCACTCAGTTTATTGACATAATTCCTAATGGCATTATCTTTTGAGCTGTACCAACTGCTCAATTTTTCGTAATAATCCTGCGTATTTTTTTTCAAATCCTCAAAAGTCATTTTATCCATATTTTTCAGATCGAGAAAATCATGTTTAAAATAATGAAAGCGTGCGTGCAGATTTATGAGCAGTGAATAATTCTTCAGTACAGTGAGTTTATCCTCTTTCAGCTTTTTGAATTTCGAGCTGAATCCGGAAAGGAAATTGCGGTAGGCACCATTGTTTTTATTAAAAAAGTACTTACTCTCACCCATTCCGGCCTCAATCATATCAATAATTTCATCAATCAGGATACCTTTTTGAGCCAGGACTTCGGTATAATGGTCATCCAATAATTTTTCATACTTGTAAAGATAGGTAAGCAGGTCTCGCTGTGCGCCGTCGACAGCGTAGAGCAGGGCTTTCACTGCCTTTTTGAGTTCCTCAAAAACCTGATGGGAATTGGGAATCTCGAAATAACGCTCATGAAAGGCATTAAAAGGGTGCTGCAAAGTCCCCAAGGTTTTATAAAGCGGCTCTGCCTCCCTGATTATTCGCAGCAGTGAAGCCAATTCCTCCGGATTAAATTTAAAATCACCCGGTTTCAGGTAAGATTCCAGGATGTCTTTTGGAAATTCTTTTTCTTCTTTCAAAAAAGCGGTCACCACTGCCGACCAAGGTTCATTGCCGCAGATCGGAGTTATAAGTTTTTCATGCGACTTTTGAAGACGCTGAATCTGATTGGCACAGCTCTGCATGAGGCGGATATAATTCGGCGAAGGCAGGTATTTTGGGTGCTGTGTCTGCATACGCTCCCGCACAGAACTGACAAGGGCTGTACGGTCTCTGTAAACATCTTCCACAATGACTGAAAGTTCGCCCAATCCGAGATTTTGCAGATTTTTCTGCAATACTTCCATTGCCGTTTTCTTCTCACAGACCACTAGGCATCGGCCGCCGTTGGAAATAGCATTGGAAATAATGCTTGTGAGTGTCTGACTTTTTCCGGTGCCCGGAGGGCCCTGAATTATGAGATTTTCTCCTCTACCCAAGCTGTGGAGCATCTGTTGCTGACTTGGATCGGTCACCAAAGGAGAAAAGGTATGTTTCATGAAAGTCGATTTTCCATGAACTTTGCCTGTATCAAGTTTATTTAACTGTTGCTGAAGATTTCCAAAATTATCGATATAGTTGTTTATATCATTGATAATGCTTTCTTTTTGAGCTTTGAAAAGGCCAAAAATACCGGCCCAAATAATTTTTGGCTCGCTCAGGTCCATGGCTTCGGCCTCTTCGGCAGTAGGCATAGCCTGAAGTTCTGTATCGAGTGCAGTTCTGAAAATGGCTTTCAATTCCGGCCTTTCTCCAAAAATCAATTGGCTGTAATGCTGATAGATAAGGCCACTCAGCTCCTCTTTATCCAATACGCCATCATCGGTCAGATGGTCGTAAACCGGAGACAGTTGAATTTGGGCATCGTTGTAAACATGTGCTGTGAGCGGGAAATTACTGACAATGCTGAAATCATCCCCCCTTTCCAAAATCCATTCATTTGCTTTTCGCCAATTGCGCTGCAGATTCAAAGACCAAATAAACATAGGCGCATTGATGATGAGGCTCGGATCCTTGCTGTCTCTACGTAAAATCATTGGAAAACCAAAACTGAAACTGTCTATGCCATACTCTTCAAAATAATCGCGATTTTCTATGGAAATAGCATTCAATCTGCGCATCAGTTTCTGAACCTCCGGACTTTGCAATTTCTCGGGAGAGAGCCGGAGCGTAGTTGAAGATTTTGGCTGCCACAAAAGTCCGTCCAAAAAACTGCGCGACAATGCAGGTTCTATCAGATTAAGATCAAACAGATCCAATCGGGTAAGATATCGGCCGACAAGGGCATTGAGATAGATAGAACGGCGGCTTCCGGTCTTCAGTCGCTGATTTAAATTTTCCAGAAAACGAATGTCTAAAAGGCTCACTTTATGCTGATTTACTGTTGTAATTATTGATCTTATTCCTAAATTAAGAAGATTCTGTATGGCTGCTGTTAAATCTCGGATTTTTTCTTTTAATTTGTGTACAAAACATAAACAGACTATGAGAAATTTTCAATTATTTGCACTGACATTCTTTGGAATTATATTCTTTTTTTCCTGCAATAGTGCCAAAAAGGTACAAGTTACCAAAAAACCAAAAATTGATATTGAATTGCTATACAGGGTTTGGGATGTAGACTCTATCATCATCGGCGGAAAAGGCGCAGACGGAGTAGATATGGGTGACCCGCAATACGAATTCACCAGAGAGGGCAAAAGGATTAAAAGTTATAAAATCCCGCCGCATTCAGAATTTGAAACCTTTATCATCCGCAATGACTCTATTCATTATACCGGAGAGAAAACCCTGCCTTCTTCTGCAATTGTTGAATTGACCGATAAACGCCTTACTTTGAAAAACGGCAAGGCTGTTTGGAAACTTTATGTTAAAGAAAAAGACAAAAAATAGTTCATAAATGAAATACAACCTTCAAAAATTGATTTTTCTCTTTATTTTTATCAATGTACTTTCTCTGAGTCAGGCATTCGCACAAAACAGTTTTGATCCAAAATATAAAATGAACAAGGCAGAGCTGAAACGCTGCAAACAACTGACTGCCAACTGCTGGGAATCGAAAAATGCCATTATGCACGGCAAGGAAGTTGATATCAACAAACAGGCCGGTATCACGACAATGTGCTTTGCCAAAGCTAAAATTACAGATGAAAAGAGCGGAAAGAAATTGAAAGTATATCAGTTTCAATTCAAATTGGGAGAATTATCCCGCAGTTTTTATTTTCAATTGAAGGGTAAAGAGCTGATTTTTAAAGAAGCCGGCGATTGGGCTCCGATGAAAATTGACGCTTTGGAAAAAGGCAGACTGAGTCTGGATCAGAGGGATATAAAATGGAATATGGTTCCTGTAAAGAAATAAATTACGAAGAATATAAACAAAAAAAGCGTTGACCTCTGATGAGATCAACGCTTTTTTTTTGCTTATTGTCTGGAAAAAATTTCCCGATTACTATTTCTTCTTTACTGTGGTTTTTGGTTCTTTAACAGTTCTGGGCTTTCTGGTTTTCTTAGGCTCATCCTCTTTCATATATTCTTCAATCATCTTGCTGATGATTTGACGCATTTCCTTTTTCTCTTTTTTTGCGATGGTTTTCAGCAATTCCACTTTTTCAATATCCAAAACGAAGGTAATGCGTTTGGTGCGGGGTTCCAAACTTTCCTGTTCAAACTCATTAAATAGGGTCCGCTGCAGCAATATTTCAATGCCGATTGCACGCTGACTGCCTTTTTTGACCTGTCCGTTTTTTACTGCGGAAGCAGTTGTGCTGCTTCCTATAACTTCTTCTATGCTATCTTTAAAAAAGGATTCAAGTCCCAAAGAAAATGATTTTCGTTGGACTTTCTTTTTATCGCCTTTATCATTTACTTCTTCAACTTCTTCCAGCGGAATTTCTTTGATTGTTACTTTTTCTTCAGATTTATTCAGGAATCTTGGGTTGTCCTGATTGTTATCCTCGTTAAGTGTATATTCAAAGATTGTTGAAAGATTATCAGAGAAGGATTTTTTATTATTCTTTGCCATTAATTAAGCAGACTGTCAGATATAGAATATTCAGAAGAACTGATACTCAATTATTTAAATGTAGATTTAATTCGGGTAGCGCTTAGACTTCACTAAAAATTATTCATTAAGGGTTAAATTACAACAAAAAATAATAACCCCCAACTGTAAACAGATATTTTAAAAGAAAAAACGATTATGGATGTCCGAATCGTTCTATTAAAGATAACTGCTGTCATTTTTTTCTGTTTCTTCTTCCTCCTCTTCTTCTTCTGGTTCAGGATTTTCTATATAGGCTATTGCCTCCTTTGCCAACTTACTTTCCGGAAAATATTTCAATACTTCATTGTAAGCTTCCTTGGCTTTTTCATCCTCTCTGTTCTGCCAAAAGCATAGCGCGCGATTGATCAACGCCATTTCGCGATAGCTCATTTTAGAAGCGCTGAGCATAAAAATGGAACGATAGTTATCCATCCATGGGCGTTTTTGAAAATAATCCCAACTGTTTTGAAATGCTATTTTTGCCTTTTCATAGTCTTTCTGCATCAGCAATTTGTACCCCATACGGTGATGGAAAGGCACTATTCTCTGCAACAGAAGGGAAAGCCCCAGATAAATAAAAGAGCCGGTCAAGAGTGCCAGATCGGTTTCCAAACCAAAAAATATTAAGATAAAAACAAAGATAGCGACAAGGATTCCGTGCGGCAAAAAGACTGCCCAATTGACCTGTCTGAAAAGATCCAGCATTTTTGAGAATTTTTATTTGCACAAAGATAAGTCAAAAAAGCGCAACTTCAAACAGTACTAACGATCCTATTAATAAAAATCAGTTTTCGTCCTTTGCTTTTTGTTCCTCTCCTAACGGCATCCACAACAGAAACCATCCTGTGATTGCGCTGATGCTCAATCCTGCCAGTATTCCACCGGCTATTCCCATGCCCACAATAAGCGGAATTGGGGTGCTGTTATCAGATAGGCCAGCTGCAAGAAAAATCCAAATCATACCTAAACTCCAGCCCAATGCATTCGCTAAAATCCAACTGCCTGCACGTTTGCTGTGTCGGCGAAGCGCCAACCACTGAAAGAGTCCGAAAAGGGCACCCAAAAACAAGCCGATAG
>CAINVS010000032.1 GCA_903854205.1 uncultured Bacteroidota bacterium
ATTATTTTTTAATATTTTTATTAAAAATTATTTTTAAATCCTTTTCAATATTTCATCCAATACATCCTTATTTATTTCCTCACTTATATCAAGCGGAAGTCTGTTTATAGAACTCATATTGATAAAAATATCAACATATAGTTTAAGGAAACGGTCTTTATCATCAGCAATATGCTCTTTTAAATATTCCAATGCCTGGATTTTGGCTATTACCTGATTATGGTTAAAATTGAAGAAATCTTCGTCTTTTATCGCTTTTTTAAAATCGCGCGTAAGATTTGAAAGGATATTGGCGAGCGATTCACTGTAAACCTTAATTATATCCTTTGATTTCTTTGCATTTACAGCTTTCTCAAATGCGTATGCGTAAGCGTCGCAATAACATTCGTTGTAGTCAGAGTTGTCTGCATAAATATGCGCATATAAATCAGATTTACCAAGTTGCTTTTGTTTTTTATAAGCAGCTGCATATTCTATTGATAATTTACCTGCATTGTCAAAGCCAATAAATTTGTTTTATCTAAGTCTTCTTCTATTATCCTAATGTCAAATTGAAGTGCAGTTGTAAGTTTTTTGAATAACACTCCCTCAATGACTTGAATTTCATCAAGGTCGTCCCAAAGTTCACCAAGTTGTTTTTCTTCCCAGGCATATCCTCTCTGATAGTCAGTTATTCTGAATATTCTAGTGACATAGTTTTTAAAATATTGAATTTGAAATTAATTTTCAATTTCACCAGCTTACAAATTA
This sequence comes from uncultured Bacteroidota bacterium, assembly GCA_903854205.1. Classification (GTDB taxonomy): domain Bacteria; phylum Bacteroidota; class Bacteroidia; order Chitinophagales; family Saprospiraceae; genus Saprospira. The sequence continues at coordinate 751 of CAINVS010000032.1, forward strand.
CTAAATCTGCCTTTTTCACCATCCCAACCAAGCCTTACATCTTCCACAGCGTCATTGCTTTTTGCAAATATAATCTCGGCAATACTTCTAAGGTCATTTCCTTCTTCGTCCTCCAAAATCTGATAATATCCGGGTCGATAAAGGAAACAGACAACATCGGCATATTTTACTATGTCCGGATTCAGATCTGACAGTTGCGGTCTTTTATCAGCTCGCTCTTCTACTTTTCGGCTCAATTGAGAAAGCACAAGAATTGGAAGGTCTAATTCTTTAGCCAAATTTTTTAACATGTACATGATCAATTCTATAGCGTCATAATTGTTAGCCATATTATTGGTTTTGATATCAATTAGCTGCAGATAATCAATGATGACTAATTGAATTTTATGTTTTGATTTCAGCAGCCTGCATTGCTCGCATAAATCAATAATAGAGTAGCCCTGACAATCATCAAAAAACATTGAAGTTTTATCTAATTCCGGATATAGGTTGTACAAAATTTTTCGGTCCGGTATATTCCATACATTTTTTTTTAACCTGTTTACGTCAATTCCTGTTTCTATAGAAATAAACCTTCTAAAAAGCTGCATGGTCGATAATTCAAGGCTAAAAAATGCTATTGGATTTTTTTGTCCAAGCACAATATTCCTACAAATTGAAAGCGCCATGCTGCTTTTTCCCATTCCGGGCCTAGCCGCCAAAACAGTCAGATTACCGGTACTTAAAAATACCTGCTGATCAAGTTTCTCAAAACCTATTATCAGAACAGAATAATCAGGACTATTTGTCGAGATTGCTTCCATAAATTCTTTTGTCAGCTCGTCTAAATTTTTTGCACTCATTTTTTTGGGGATTAATTTATGTTTTAAATTCTAGACCTTCTCCAAATACATCTTATACAACTCCGCACAAGCCTTCGCATCGCTCAGCGCATCGTGGTGATTTAGTGGAATATCATAATAACGGCAAAGCTGAGCAAGGCCTTTTCTATACAGGCGATAGGTGCAGACCTTATCATAAAAAGGCGTAAACATATCATAATAGGCCAGTGTATGCTCCAATACAGGAAAGTCGAAGGCGAGACCGTTGTGCGCAACAACGGTCTGCCCTGCGATAAAAGGTTCTATTTTGTGCCAAACCTGATCGAAAGTGGGCGATTTTGCAGTTGTTCGGGCATTGATACCATGAATCTGTGTAAACCTGTACCAGTAATAATTATTGGGCGGCTGCACCAATAAATTAAGTTCATCGGTGATGATGCCGTTTTCAACGCGGACCAGTCCAACCTGACAGATACTGTGGCGGTATCCCTGTGCCGTTTCAAAATCAATTGCAGTAAAGCTTTCCATGAATAGTTTTTTTTAGCTAGTGCCCTGTTCTGTTTTAATAAAATCCCCTATTATTTTCAAAGGTATTGCCTTGATACGTCAAAAAGTGTCGTACTTTAAAATTTACTCAAATATTTTTTTGTGAATTTAATCATTTTGGAACTTAGCGGCAAAGATTTGAATTATTTGTAAAGTATTGATTTTGTTCAAAGAATAACACTAAAAATTACGAGCCGCAGGCACCTTTTCAGATGTCGGAAGCACCAGCATATAGAAGCGGCCCTTTCCGGAACAGCACTAAGCCTGAAAATTCAAAAAAGTGCTAACAATATCAGGCTGAAGATCGGTCTGGCCGATTCTGGTTTTGGATTGTAGAATCATAAAATAGACAATTAAAATGCTTATCATTTTTTAGCAACCAGGGGTTGCCCCGGCAGTAAAGACTTATTTATCGCTTACTAAATATTACTTCTAAACTAGCTAAATTTTAATACCCATTATTCACATTGCCAAGCGCCACACACCCATCGAAAAGATTCGAAAAAAATTCCCCAATGCCGAAAATTAGCTATGCTCCTAAAAATTGCTGCCAAAAAGGATCTTGTTCTGCTCGATTATGAAATAAACGGTCAGGTTGAATTTAGAGACAAACCGCTTTCGCATGCCTGGCTGCTGAAATATTTTTTGGAGAACTCTTATCCAAAGTTTTAATAAAATTTAAGCGGAATTTGCTCAGGCAGTTTCCGCTTTTGCTTTTTTTGTTAATTTTGTATGAATCAACTAAAACATATACTTATGCAGCGATTTACCTTCCTACTGATCAGCATTTTCTGCTTTTTGTCCCAACTGCAGGCGCAGCGCCCTGAAATCCGATTCATGTGCGGATATGATCAGGAAGCCATTCTTAGCACCACAAAAGGTACTCGCCCTGCCCCCAGAGCCTATCTCGATACTTTGTATATTCGCCGACACCTCGATGCATTTTCAGATGGCGCAGCTTATTTGGTACCAAAAGATGTACTCGACCGTTTTGGTCGCGACCGCCTTGGCCGTAACGACGGGCAATTTGTCATGGCTAAACCTGAAATGGATGCCCTCCTAAAAAAAGCAGGTTCAGACATGACCGTTATCGAGTCCGAACTGGGCATTCCTTCCGGAGCCTGGAAAGGCCGAAGTATTGTCAGAATCGATGTTGCCAATCCTCGCGAACTAAGACTGCGCATGCCCTCCGGAAATGAAGGCGGTGCCAATGAACTTTGGTTGCCCGGCGGTTTCCTGCCCAATGGTTATCGCGAAGCCGTCTGCGATCCGATAGAAAAAGGCCGTTATGCCGAAACTTTGCTGGAATTGAAATAATTAGATTGTTAGAAAGTAGATTTGTATCAGGTATCATGTATCAGGAATCATGAAACAAATTCAGATTAATTCAAGTAAAATACGAGTTAGTGTTGTGTTATCTTTGAATTGATATACAGATTTTTTCTTTATTTACCATTTACTGTAATATAATGTTTTAACACGCCATAATACAACTAACATAACTCAAATTACCTTGTTCAGGTACAGCTCCAGAGGAGCGATATTTTTGTAGCAGCGTAAGCTGCGAAGTAAAAGAACCCTGTAGGGGTGACATTTTGTTTATCCATTTTATTGCACAAATTTATATTAAATGCCGCTCCTACGGAGCTCTCTACATTTTTCTCGCCTGCGGCTACAAAAATGTCGCCCCGATGGGGCTTCAAACAGGTTAAATCATCAGTAAAATTTTGAGGGAACACTATTGTGTTATCTTTGAATTGACATACATTTTTTTCTTTATTTACCATTTACTGTTTTTAACGAGCCATAATGCAATTAGTATAACACAGTTAGTGAACACATCCGCACAACTTGTCCCGACCCAAGACGGGATCATCACATCCGCACATCAAATGACCATAGACCCCATTTTTCTCAACGCCGACTGGGACGCAGCTGCACAAACATTATTCTGGGAAACCCTGAAGAAAAAGCGAGGGCAGAAGCTGATGTATGTTTCCAGGAAAGCTAACAATCTTGCCCGAAACAATAAATTAGAGGAATCCAACAGTCTTCTGAAACATTTTGTGGAGGATTACCTTGCCAATGAAAAAACGATACTGGCCAAAGACAAATATCCGCGGCTTTACATCGACGATATGGCCGATTTCTGCCTAAAGATTTCGTCAAATTATGACAAATTGAACAATCCGGCAAAAGCCGAGGAGTACTTCATTCTGGCTGCAAAAATTTATGAATCCTACCCCAATGATCCCGATCTCTGTGCAAGAAGAGCCTTCGACGGCTTAGCTGATATCTTTATCGCACAATCCGATGCAAAAAAAGCAGAGACCTATCTGAGTATTTATGAGCAAAAATTGGGCAAAAATGACAATAAATATCCCTTGGCAAAATGCAGAAGCCGTCTGGCCTGGCTAAGCGGCAACTGGACGAAGGCAGATAAACTTTGGGTAAAATTCTACAAAGATTTTTCCGACCACAAAACTCATCTTGACTTGGAGGAAAAGCCTTACATCAACGTAATGGAGGAGGCAGAAGCAGATCCGATATCGTCCGGAGAAGCAATTATTGTTTATCACCATAGCGTCATTCCCGAAATTTTTGCCAAAGACAGAACTGCCTTAAAAAAACTGGACGGGTTGCTGAAAGGAAGCATAAAAACCAATGATGGTGAGGATTACAGCTTCTACGGCTACAATAAAGAATTCATATATAAGCATTTATTACCGGAACTTGGCGCCTATTTGGGCGAAGTTTGGGTAAATTCTCTGGGCGGAATATGGATTTTGGACCCTCTGCTCATGAAGTCCCGCGTGGAAATAAAAGGTAAAATCTACAATCCCTTTGAGTTTGCTTATAAAGCATTGTATTGGCAATACAGACTGCAGCTGGAGTGTTTTGACAGAATTGCCAATCTTTAAATTGCTTATTTTTCATTCATCTGTTTGACGATATTTTTAACATAGTCAGGTTTTAAGTTTTTTAAATTATATAGAATACATAATTATCTTACAGATTTTTGTTAATCAATACAAATTTAGGAGAAAGAACACAGAGTTGCAACCAAATAAAACAATTTATTTGAAACAATTTGATTTTTAAATAAACCCTGGGTTAATAACTTTGATCTCAATAAAGATTTCAGCCGGAGTACTTAGAATTTTTCTACAAAGCAGTATATTAGCTTTGAATTGTATCAATAACTGATAGAATCGCCATTCTCTATTGCAGAACCGATTTGCCGGTTCACAAATTTCAAAAAAATGAAAGCGCTTCATAAAATATCCTGGTATCTGCTTTTAGCTATTGCCTTTATCATCTGTCTAAAATCGGTGCGTGAGCCCGATCTCTGGTGGATGTACAAAACAGGTGACTGGATGCTTGCCAATATGCAGGTGACTTACAAAGATCCATTTTCCTACACCATGGAAGGGACAAATTGGATCAATGTAAAATGGCTGTTTGAAGTACTTATCTCTATTTTTAAAAATATTGGCGGACCTGAAATGGTCTTTGTACTGCAGGGACTTGTTGCCTTCGACATCATGCTGCTGTTAGGCAAAACCAGTTCCCGCTTGTCAGGAAAACAACAGCTCGAGAAAGGAGCGAGTTATTGGGCAGCATTGGTATTTACAGGAATGCTGGCTTTACTGGCTATGGACTTCCGTTTTATCGGTCGTCCCGAAATGGTCAGTCACCTTTTTACGGCTGATTTTCTTTTCCTTTTTGTGCTTTGGTATCAGAAAAAAGAAACAAAATGGATCTATGCACTTATCCCATTGCAACTGCTTTGGGCAAATCTGCACGAGGGTTTTGGCACAGGAATGGTTCTTATAACAGCATTTTTGGCAGGAAACTGGCTGGAATACTATTGGCGCGGCAATGTGGAAAAACCGCTGACACTCACATGGGCCAGTCTGGGAGCTCTTTTTGCAGTAGTTATCAATCCACGTGGTCCGGAACTTTGGATGCATCCTTTCAACATCTTCTCTCAACTGAAAACCAATCAGTTCACCACCGAACTATTTGATTATAAAACTGCTGAATATTGGCAAAAAGAAGCCTATATCAATATAGCTTTCATGCTGATTGCAGCCGCTGTAATTCTTTTTACGGGACTGTTTGCCGGAACTAAAAAAACGACCGAGCAAGCTGTAAAAACTGCTTCAAAAAAACAGGAAACAATTGCAACTCCGGTAACTGCTTCTCCTTTTTGGAACTATGGAGTGGGCTACAGCCTTGTTGTAGGGCTGTTGTTTTACTTGAGTCTCACTGCTTATCGCAATATACCTTTCTTCATTATTGCTGCTTCACCGCTAATGGTTTTGGGAATGGAGAGATTGATACGTTTTATAAGCAGCAAATTTAAAATTCCCGAGATACTGCTGCCCTTGAAAATGATTGTTCTGCTTGTCGTTTTTTATGTGGGAATTGTAAGTAATCAGTACCAAAAATTGACAGGTTCCCGCGATGAATTCGGATTACAGGTGCTCAACGGCCACAATCCTGTTGCGGCAGCCGATTTTATTGAGAAAAATAATATCAAAGGCAGATGTTTTGCAGATTATCTTGTCTCCTCTTATCTGCTTTGGAGATTGCCCGATTTTAAAACTTATATCGACCTCCGAGACCTGGATATTTTTCCAAATGCTTTTTTTGAGCGCTATAATATGCTGTTGCAGGATCCGCGAGTTTTTGAAGAAGAGGATAAAAAGTACAAATTTGACTACGTAGTACTGCTCCGCCGCAATATTGAGGCAATACCG
>CAINVS010000033.1 GCA_903854205.1 uncultured Bacteroidota bacterium
CTATGAAATAAGCTATGCTTATATTTTAAACTAGTAGAGTATAATATAAGCTTTGCTTACTTGTGTCTTTTGAACTTTGAAATAAGCTATGCTTATATTTTAAACTAGTAGAGTATAATATAAGCTTTGCTTACTTCTTTCTTCTGAATTTGTATAGCTATATATAAGCTTTACATATTTTGGTCGTTTGAAATATGAAATAAGCTATCTTTATATTGTAAGTGTTGTAAACTAGTATAGCAATATATAAGCTTTGCATATTTATTTGTCTCTTCTGAACTGAAGGCTCCCCGAGAATGTGAATATGAAAATGGATAAAACCTAAAATGCATCACATTCCATAATTATCATTATTGCTATAATTGATTGAGCCTATAATTGATTATAGCATTAACAACTCATATTTGCAATCATTGAGCCGGGAGCGCAATGAAGAGGACTTCAAGCAGTGAACAAAAAAGACAGTGTCTCGAGGTGACTCTCTCCATATATTGATAAAAGTCAAGATCATTTTTTCCCCATTTTTTCTCTCTGAAGGGTTGTTTGCTCCGTGCCGCTGTCATCGACGGCGGAGTCTTGGCTGAACATCTGGATTATATCGATGAAGAAGGCTGTTCAGCGCTTTATCTCTCAGCGAAGGATGGGCACCTTCTCATGGTAGAGTTGCTTTTGGGGCGAGGAGCCAATGTTCAGCAAGCGAATAGGAAATCGCTGCCCAAAATGGCCACCTTGCCGTGGTAGACTTGTTGCTGCGACGAGGTGCCTATGTCAACCATGCAAATAGGAAAGGCTTCACTACCCTGTCTATATCTGCCGTGAATGGTCACCTTCTTATGGTAAAGTTACTGCTGAAGCAAGGGGCTTATTTAAATCACGAGGACGTCAACGGCGAAACTCCTTTGTTTAAAGCTGTTCTGAATGGTCACCTTACCGTGATAGAGTTACTTCTGGAACGTGGAGCTGATATAAACCATGCGAACCATGATGGTGCCACCCCATTGTTTTTAGCTGTTTTAGCTTGTCACCTTCCCGTGGTAGAGTTACTGTTGGGACGAGGAGCTAACATGAAGCATGCGAACAAAAACGGAGCCATTCCATTATATTTAGCTGCACACGTAGGTGACTTTCCCATGTTTGAGTTACTGCTTGACAGGGGAGCCGATGTGGATGTCGAACCTTTTACACGAATGATCTCTGACCAAGAGAGCCACGTCGATATCTCATCGAGGCTTGCAGCAATTGAGGCCGCCAGAGCAAAAGCCGCAAGAGCAGCAGCTCATGAGGGACACGTTCAGTATTTCAAAGAAGCAGTTAAGGCCGGTGTGCTAACTGCCCCCCTGCAGCAGTGGGTTCCGATTCTTCCGATGGACGCGCGCGTAGGGCTTTCTACGTGGGTAGCTGCAAGCATTGCGGATGAGCGCGCATGTTTCGCGGCCTTGTTCCATGGGCTCTCGACCGCTCCTCTGCGGCGGCTCTCGAATCACCAGGGTGTCGTTAGCAAGGCTCTTATTGAGCTGTTGGTGCGGCGCTCGCCTGTAACACGCCAGCTTCTGCGTGACCTTGAAGGGCTACCTGGGAGGTGGCCCAAATACAGGTGCTTTTGACTTCCCGACTTCAACAAGTCCGAAAATACAGGAGATAAGCAAGATCAAATTTCCGTCTCGTTTGCATCTCATCTGAGCTTATAGCACAAATCAATTGCGCTTTGCAGCTTAGGACTACTTCGAACTATCGATGTGTTTGTCGAGGAGCAAACCCTGCACCTCTCACAGCAATTACTATCCGCTGCATTTAATTATTTGTCTCTACAAGCGCATGGCTTTTCTCTCATGTAAGAGCATTCTGAAGCTCACAAAAAAGAGTTTAAGATAAGTGATAACTCTTTTTCATTAGCTACGAAAAGGGGGGCATATGTGGAAATGCAATATATCAATCTAACTCCGCATTTCGCCCTCAAAAGAACAGGACCAGGTCGCTATCTCATCGAGGCCACCAGAGGAACAGCACGTGTGGGGCGCGCCGAGCATTTAAAAGAAGCCGGAGATGCTGTTGTCCTGCCTATGCCCCTGCGGTAATGACGCCGCTGTTTCCGCTGGCCGCGTGGGCGACGCTCTCTTTTACAGCCCTCAACTGCGCCTCTACGACGGCTTTTGAATCAACAGGGCGTCGTGAGCCAGACGATGGTTGATCGAACTAACTAACTTAACTACTCGTACCCTTTCATGTGGACATGTATTTCATAGCAACTGCGTGGCCGGAGTTAAATCCTTCGGTCTGTTGCGACTATGTCCTCTTTGCCGGAGTCCCTTTTGATGACGATAGCATGCCTTTTGCATTGACTATTTAATTTTCCCTGACCCCCTTTGTAATTTTATGAATGCACTTTAATAGGCTGGAACACACCTGATTCAAGAGCGTCAGTTAAAAATGCTTACATTTTCTTAAATAATCTTCTTCCACTTCGTGTTATAAACAAATTTCTAAGTATTGAAGTGAATACCTACCAGACGCGATTATCCGGTTGCAATTATATAACACCAAAGATTTTTTCAGGAGCAAACTCTGATCCCGTGTGCCTTTTGCATCAACTTTTATTTCAAAATCGACCGCTTCCAAGAAATGGATCAGTTTGGCATATAATTAGTCTGTTCAATTCTTTTTAAGAGCTTGGAAGTCATAAACTAATATTTTCTTCGAGTGGGAAACCTCCCAGTTATCTCTTAATAGATCAATGATGCGAGGTAATGAAAATTTTATTTGATCTATCGCAATTATGGGTCACGAAGGAGGTGTAAAATCGTGATTTCAAATACCGTGCTTTATAATGTTTTAAATGAAACGCGGTCTCAATCTTTGATATAAACGACATTTCAAATTTTTTATCCCCAAAGAATTTTTACATTTTGGTCCGTTCGAGTTATTCAGATTAATTGTGATCTCCAAACAAGAAAGTTTCGCATTCAAGAATATTACGAAGTGAGCGACCATACGGAACACCAGCATAGTCAGCAATCATGCGAAGAAGATAGCTGAAGCCACTCATCCGAGGTGAAGTACCCATGAGAAAAACTTTTTTGAATCCTATTGAGACTTCAATACGACTTCTGATACAATCACGGAGAAGTGAAAACCCAGTAACCATCGAGCGACCAATATTCCTCTTAAAATTGATAATAAATTCTTTGACTACATGACCATTCACAGGTTCGTTGAACACACCTTCTTCAATTAAAAAGGTAACAAGTTTGTATCTTGAAAGAAAGAATGCCGCTGATGCAACGCTTTCATAGTGCATAAACGGACGATTTTGAATCTCGTTCCGTGACCCATGGTCGAGGAGCCATTTTACTAGGGCGACCTGAGGATGATTCGATATAATGTAAGTTGTTAAATCTGATGAGACATCTAGATCGTAAAGTTTCAAAAAAGAATGCACAGTTTCTTCCATTTTTATCCTTAAAAAACGGCAAGATTTATTCTGATTGGTTAGAAAAAAAAAAAAAAACACTGTTGGGAAACACTGTCATATGGAATAGAGATGGAGAAAACCTTGACGAAGGAGATTTTCAACGAGTCTCTTTGCAAGTCTATCGTTTTCGAAGGCTTCAGTGATCCCTATTGGGAGAAAACAGTTTCGAAACAAGGGAAAGCACTGTATCCTAACAAGGTTTTTCTTTATCGCATATCCATTTGTGATATCATACAAATTAACCCTTAACTATTGTCCTTATCAGCGTTCCTTCAGCGACGACAAATCGAAAATAATTGATATAATTATTGACGCCCTTGTTTTAAAATACATGGGTTGTTATTCAAAAGTCGATTTTGCGAGACTTGAGCATGAGTTTGGTAAGACTCAAATTAAAAAAAAAAGAATGGTGAAAATAAAGTTGCGTGCTCAAAAACTTTATCTTCAACTGTTTGATTCCATATTTGAGTCATCGATTGACTTCAAATTCGTGGTTAATGTTGAACATATTGTTGAAGTCGAAGTCTGTAAGCACAAGCTCACGCTCACACCCAGTGAACGTGGTAATTATTTTTGTCATCATTATTCACTTGTCAACTAATTTGGGTTTTCTTATCTAATCAGGTATTGTTATAAAAGCAGTCTTCAAGCACATGCACAGTGTCGAGCACATGACAATTCGTGATGCTGGTAATTATATTTTCTTCATGATTAATAAAATGTCATTTTATTTTTTTAAAAATCTGATCAGAAATTTGGGCTTCAAGGTGTAATGACTATGGCGGAATAACAGGCAGCATCTCGTCCTTGCCTTTCGTCTCATGTTTCGGAACTCAAATTCAGGAAACAGAAAATGAAATTTTACCTGAGCTTATTGATTAAATGTAGGATGCTGAGTGAAAATAGGCCTCATTTGCATAAGGAGCGATAGAAATCCCGAGTTCTGTTTATTGCTAGTAACGTACCTGTGTTTTTATTTCAATTATCACATATATTAATGCCGTTTATTTACATAATTTCCGATAGAAGCGGAAAGAGGGGTCTCCTAACCTAACGCAGATTAAAAAAAAAAATCGCAAAAAATCATGTTTTCACTTATGTTATTCTTCTCTGGGCTTACAAAAGAGTTTATCGGCTCAACCCCAAGTATCATGTATGTCTTGACATATTCCGATATTAAAAGGCGTAGTATTGTGGCATGGAGTCCCCTGATAAGAAGCGCCTTTCAAATTTAAGAAACAAAGTTAATTTATAATATTTGCGGTATTTATTCATACAGCATTGAATTCATTTGGATATATTATTTATCACCTACATAATCTCGATAAAAACGAGAAAGAAATGGATGAATAGACGAAATAATTTTTATTGTTTACAATAGAGAAACTGATTTTAGGGAGAGACTGTGCTTATCGTAGAAGATTGACCTCTACAGAGCATCAAGAGATGGGGGGGCATTTCCAATTCTATTATATAAATCTTTGTTATCGAATGATATGGATCATAAGCAATGA
>CAINVS010000034.1 GCA_903854205.1 uncultured Bacteroidota bacterium
GTCATTAGAAATTCTATTCCAAACCTAAATTGCTGTGAAACTAAGCACTTACTCTTTTTTTGGATTTTAAAATAGGGTCAACTATTTCGCCTTGCGGTCCTTCGGTTCTTCACCCCAAAAAACTCCGTGAGCACTTATTTTCGCTTCGCGGTCCTTCGGTTCTTTGCCATTTAGGCTTTCATCACGAACTCTAATGACGGATCTGGGTTAAAAAACAATTCTCCTCTCTACTATCGAGCCCCCAAAATTATAAGGAATATAAGCCAATGAAGGCATCGGTTTTGTGATGATAAGATTAGCTTTTTTGCCTTTCTCGATACTGCCCAATTCATCTTCCAGGCCCATGGCAAAAGCTCCGTTGATCGTAGCCGCATTGATAGCTTCTTCCGGCAGCAGGCGCAATTTTATACAGGCCAGCGAAATTACAAAGGGCATATTTCCGGAAGGAGAGGTACCCGGATTGTAATCGGATGCTAATGCAATGGCTACGCCTGATTCGACCAGCTGTCTGGCAGGGGGAAAGTGTTCATCATTCAAAAAGAATGGAGCTGTCGGCAAAAGGGTAGCGATAGTGCCACTGTTGCGCAAACAGGCAATTTCGGTCTCGTTCAACACTTCGAGGTGATCGACAGAAAGGGCGCTGTGTTTCACCGCTATTTCGATTCCGCCCATGCAGTTGAACTGATTGGTATGAATTTTTGGAATAAGGCCATATTTGCTGCCGGCTTCCAAAACCCTGTCAGTTTCCTCCACGCTGTAAAAACCTTTTTCGCAAAATACGTCGATATAATCTGCCAATCCTTCGGCAGCAATACGGGGCAGCATCTCTTCTGTGATGAGAGTTAGATATCCCTCGCGATTTTCCCGAAATTCCATAGGCATGGCATGTGCACCCAAAAAGGTAGCTTTTATAGGAATAGGACTTATTTCTTTGAGACGGCGAATGACCCTCAGCATTTTCAATTCAGCCTCCACCGTAAGTCCGTATCCGCTTTTAATTTCAATAGCTCCTGTACCCTGTGCTATTACTTCGAGCAGGCGGCGATGTGCATCTTCCAAGAGTTGATCCTCGTGGGCCTCCTGCAATCTGCGTGCTGAATTGATGATTCCTCCGCCTTTTTCGGCAATTTCCTGATAGCTGAGTCCCTGAATTCGATACACAAATTCCTGCTCGCGGGGAGTAGCATAGACTAAATGGGTATGCGAGTCGCAGAAAGCAGGCAAAACAAATCCCCCGGCAGCGTCAATAATTTCATCGGCACGCTCCGGACATGCAGACATTGGACCCCAATCTGCAATTCGGCCATGAACTATAAGTAAAAAGGCATTGTCTAAAATTTCCGCGGTCTTTAGTTTATCGCCTATAAGCGGAGTTTTAGAATGAGTACCCAACAATAATCCTTGAATATTAATTATCAGCAACGACATAGCGTTTGAATTTTTTTAAAGCAGAATATGCTAAATATTAACAAAAATAATAAAACTATTTGCAGCAGTACTCAATTTTGGGGTTCTCTGATTATTTTTAATAATGACATTAGCTTATTGGATAATAAAACGTATTTTTAGCTGTTAAATATAGCTTAAAAAGGAGACAGAAAAACTGCTTTTCTCTGCAAACATTTCTATGTTACAAACATTGACCATACAATTTAAAATACTCTACCGACAGAGGCAGGTGCAAATAATGCTGAAAATAGTATTGTTTTCGGCCTTGTTTTTTGTTTTGTATGCTCAATTGTCAACAGGAATTCAAAATATTCCTTGGGAAGAAGTTAAAAAATACTGGGTAGAACAATTTGGACTGCATAATGTATTACTAATTGCAGCAGCACTGCTGCTAATGCCGCTCAACTGGGCATTGGAAACTGAAAAATGGCGATGTTTGTTGCGGCCTGCTTTATCCATTAGTTTTTCCAAGGGATTTCGCGGTGTATTGGCCGGACTGACTGTTTCACTCTTTACGCCCAATAGAATCGGAGAATATGGAGGAAGGGTACTAATGGTAAATTCGGAGCATAGGCTTCATGCTGTTTTTGCAACAATTATAGGTTCTGCAGCTCAATGGCTTGCATTATTGGGAGGAGGATTGATTGGACTTTCTTACCTGCTTTTCCGACAGTTGCCCCCTCAAGATTTTCACCTTTACGCTCAAGTACTTTTCCTTCTTGGAATTTGCCTTCTTTTGTTTTTTGTTTTCTGTTATTACAACCTGAATATTTTTGTAAGCAATGCGCTGAAATTTCGATTAACAGCGGCTTGGGCGCGTTCTTTTCAGAAGCATCTTCAGTTGGAATACTCCAACGCTAACTTAAATAAAGCACTTCTGTTTTCCCTGATGCGCTATGCAGTTTATTCCATTCAATACCTTTTCATTCTTTATAGCTTTGGTTTTGAATGCGGCATTTTAGAAGGTTTGTCTGCCATCAGTTTCGTATTTTTATTACAGACAGGCTTGCCAATTCCAACATCCATGGGACTTTTGGCCAGAGGCAGCATAGCGCTTTGGGTCTTTGGCTGGCTCATGAAAGGTATGCCCGAAGCAGATCTTACCTTACGGACGGCAGTCTTGGCCTCTACTTTCCTGCTTTGGTTTATCAACGTCATTGTTCCTGCAATGCTAGGTTCATTTTGGATAATTGGGCGTACTTTTCAAGAAAAATAAACAAATAAAAATACAATTTTAAACTTACACGCTTAGTAAATAAAAACTGCATATAAGAACTTGTATTGAGCATTTATGAAAGGCAAGAAAATAATATAACGTATCAGAATTAATAATCTTTCAATAACCCCTCTGCCAGCCATTCGGCTAACAGCTGCCTGTTTTTAGGCTGAATGACGCGCTGTCTGTCAGCGGCATTTTGAATATTTGCCA
>CAINVS010000035.1 GCA_903854205.1 uncultured Bacteroidota bacterium
CGCTAAAAAGTTGACAGAGAAGAAAAGATATTATACATCGGACTATGGTTTCAAAAATACAGTTGATTACATGAACTGTAAAACCGATACTCTTTTACCTGGTGAAAACTATGCCAAACATGAATTGGCCAACATTATTGAATGGTGGCGGAGTAAAGCTATAAATAGATACGAAACCCTTAGAACCGAGGGTAGATTAAGGACAGAACTAGAAATCTGGACTTCAGGCAAAGACATTCAAATCATAAGATAACATGGCAACGTCAACAGACATACAAGAATCTGCTCAAGCTCTATTTTGTGCTCTAGCCAATAGAGTTGGTACAGCAGGCCTGCCCAAATTCTTCGATAAAGAAAAATATCCAACTTATTTGGATTTCAAGACAAATTGGAATAAAACATTTAAGACCTTGAGTATCGAAAAGGCTTTTCGTGATCACGTTAAATCAGGTAAAGCATCTTTAAGTCAGATTGAAGATTTATTGCATGGTGTTAAAGAAACAAGTAAGTATAAAAAACACGATTGGTATTATTCTTCTTTAGAAATTGCTAAAAAGCTAATTCAAGATATCGCTAAGATTAGTAATAAATTTTCTTATGTGAAAGCAGGTAATTGGCAAGATGTTTTCTGGCGACATGGTGATAAAGAAGTTATGGATAATATGGTCGTTTTATTTAAAAAGGCCAATGATTATCAAAAAGTATTAGTTAAGAATAGCAAAGGTGGTAATGTAGCAAGAGCCTTTGCCGATATTAATAAGTGGACTACGGCTGATATATATTTTGCAGCAGAAAGTGCAAAAAGACAAATTGAAGATATGGTAAAAGAAAGTAAATTGGATTATGTAAAATTAAATTCTTTTGTGAGTAAGTTAATTACTGAAGGAACACTTTTACCATTATCATTAAAAAAACAACCAAATCAAGTTACAATTAAAAAAGTTAACTTCAATAGACCACAAGAAGAAAAAGATATTGATATTTTGGAATATGGAGGACACTCGGACTGGAAACCATATGTTCCAAAATCTGACATATCAGATTACACAAGAACTTTAATCATATACATGTCTAAAGATAAAAAATTAAAAATGCAATTGCGCCATGATCCATCTACTGGTGTTTTAAAAGGAATTGTACAGATCGTTGGAGCTGGTGCATTTGAAGGTAGTTTGTCTGCTGGACCAATTGCAGATATACTTAAAGGTTTGGATGCTAGTTTTAGTGCCACTTGGATGAAAGATTATAATGCAGCTAATAAAATATTTGTTGCTACCAAAAAGATTTTAGATGCAGAAATAAAAGATAAAGATAGAAAACGTTATGATAATGAAAGAGAAATGGCTAGTGCTCTAGTGACAAATGCATCACATCCACCATTATTGAAATGGTTGGATAAAAATAAGAAAAGATCGGACATGTTTATTCGAAGCGTATACACTTACGCAACCGCTCGTTCTAATAATTCAGCTAAATATGTTATCGCAAAATAAGGTAAATTATGGCACTCATAGACTTTGATAAACTAGCAAAAGAATTTGATATGGACGATGACTTTGGGTTTTCTGCCGTATCAGAAGCAGAATATAACTCGGTCATCAATAAGACCGCCGAAACAGCTGATGATTATAAGACACGCCTAACCGAAGTTGAAAAAATTATTATTCCTTTTCTAACTAAACTCCACTCGACTGGAGATAAAGAATACATATATTGGCCAAATCGTAAACCATTAATCGAGAAGCAAATAGAAAGAATATTGAAATTAACTAGGAATTAATTATGTCAGCAACTGTGATTATACCAACTACTGGTGCTGCACCGGTACATGAAGCAATTAAATCGGTATTAAATCAAACTTATGACACCAAATGTTATATTGTTTGTGATGGTCCAGGATTTGTTTATGCTGTAAAGAACCATATTAAACTATTTGAGAAACATCCAAATTATAAAAACATTGTACTTTGTAATTTGCCTTTGAATGTGGGTGCCAACGGATTTTACGGACACCGTGTCTATGCAGCCTTTACTCACCTTATTGATACTGAATATGTGTTGTATCTCGACCAAGACAATTGGTTGAAACCTAATCATGTTGAATCTTGTATCAATACAATCAAATCAAAAAATCTAGATTGGTGTTACTCACTAAGAGATATCTACAAAAAAGATGGTACATTTGTTTGCCATGATGATTGTGTATCGTTGGGTAAATGGCAAACTTACCACGGAGTTAATCATGTCGATACCAATTCGTATTGCCTTAAAACAGAAATTGGTGTAAAATTGGCTAGTGTATGGCATGGTGGTTGGGGACAAGATAGGGTGTTTCTGGCAACGATTGCTCAACACTTTAATAAATTTGATTGCACAGGTGAATACACCGTGAACTATCGTGTTGATGGCGGTGAAGGTTCAGTTAATGCTGAATTCTTTATCAATGGTAATGCAGTAATGAATAAAAAATATAATGGAGAGTTCCCGTGGCAAAAAATCTCATCATCGGTGGGTTCACAAACTATAACGCTAACCAGTTAAGACCTTGGGTATTATCAGCAAAGGTACATTCAGGTGATGATA
>CAINVS010000036.1 GCA_903854205.1 uncultured Bacteroidota bacterium
GAATCCCGATGCCGATAACTCGGTGCGGGCATTAGATTTAAACAGCGCTATCCTATATGTTGGAGGTGATTTTACCATCATCGGCGGACAAAGCAGATCTAAGATAGCCGCTTTTGATGCGGCCACTGGCAACCTCACGGCATGGAGCTCTAATACAAGTGGAGTGTTAAATGATATTAACGGAACTATTAATGCCATCAAACGCAATAGTACGAATGTATATATAGGTGGAAGTTTCACGAGTTTGAATCCTAAGGAACCCTATGGGGCTGCCATAAATACCACTACCGGCACGCCCGATTTTAGCTATTTGAACCCAAACGGCACGGTCAATACTGCTGTGTCAGATGGCAGCGGGGGTTGGTATATCGGGGGTTCTTTTACCCAGGTGGGCGGTCAAACCCGCAACCGAATAGCACAGCTCAATAGCAGTGGGCAGCTAACTAGCTTTGGATCCAACCAAGGTTTTAATGGTTCAGTATTTGCCTTATTACTGAACAGCGGTACCCTTTATGCCGGGGGAACTTTTACTGGCCATGGTACTGTGGCGAATGGCAGCGGAGTAGCACTGAACAATACGGATGGCGCCCCCGACCTTAATTACCTGACTCCCAACGGCCAAGTTTTAGCCTCCATACCTGATGGCAGCGGGGGTTGGTACATAGGGGGTTCTTTTACCCTGGTGGGCGGGCAAGCCCGCAGTAATTTAGCGCGTATTAATGCAGATGGTACCCTGCACCCCTGGAATCCGAATGCTGATAACACCGTTAACACCCTTGCGCTAAGCGGAAGTACATTGTATGCGGGGGGATTTTTTACTAGTATAGGCGGACAATTTCGTAACCGAATAGCGGCCTTAGATGTGAGTAGCGGCCTTGCCACAGCCTGGAACCCGAATGCAAATGGCGCAGTCCTTGCCCTTGCGATAAGCGGCAGCACAGTGTATGCTGGGGGAGATTTTACCAACATAGGCGGACAAGTCCTTAGCCGAATAGCGGCCATAGATGCGAGCAGCGGCCTTGCCACAGCCTGGAGCCCGAATGCGAATAACACAGTCCGTGCCCTTGTAATAAGCGGCAGCACAGTGTATGCTGGGGGAGATTTTACCAACATAGGCGGACAAGCTCGTGGCTATTTAGCAGCCTTAAATGCGACTAGCGGTCTTGCCACAGCCTGGAACGGAAATGCGGATAACGTTGTCTTAACCCTTGCGCTAAGCGGTAGTACGTTGTATGCGGGGGGATTTTTTACTAGTATAGGCGGACAAGCTCGTGGCTATTTAGCAGCCTTAAATGCGATTACCGGCTTTGCCACAGCCTGGAATCCAAATGCTGATAACCCCGTTAACACCCTTGCGATAAGCGGTAGCATTGTATATGCCGGTGGTTATTTTATCAACATTGGCGGACAAACCCGTAACTATTTAGCGGCCTTGGATGCTAGCAGCGGCCTTGCTACCGCTTGGAACCCGAATGTGAATAGTACTTCAGTCTTTGCCCTTGCGCTTAGCGGCAATACAGTGTATGCTGGGGGAAATTTTACCAGCATTGGCGGTCAAGCCCGTAGCCGAATAGCGGCCTTAAATGCGACTAGCGGCCTTGCCACCGCCTGGAACCCCAATGCAAATGGCACAGTATTAGCCCTCACGCTGAGCGGCACTACAGTGTATGCTGGGGGAGATTTCACAAGCATAGGCGGGCAAGCCCGTAACGGAATAGGGGCCTTAGATGCGACTAGCGGCCTTGCCACAGCCTGGAACCCCAATGCGAATGGACCAGTCTTTGCCCTTGCGCTAAGCGGCAGTACAGTATATGCGGGGGGGCAATTCTTAAGCATAGGCGGGCAAGCTCGTGGCCGAATAGCGGCCATAGATGCGACTAGCGGCCTTGCCACAGCCTGGAACCCGAATGCGAATGGCACTGTCCGCGCCCTTGTAATAAGTGGCACTACAGTGTATGCAGGGGGTAGTTTTACAAGTATAGGCGGTCAAGCCCGTAACCGAATAGCGGCCTTAAATGCTACTAGCGGCCTTGCTACAGCCTGGAATCCAAATGCTGATAACCCCGTTAATACCCTTGCGCTAAGCGGCAGCATTGTATATGCCGGCGGTTATTTTACCAACATTGGCGGACAAACCCGTAACTATTTAGCGGCCTTGGATGCTAGCAGCGGCCTTGCCACAGCCTGGAACCCGAATGCGATTAGCACAGTATTTGTTCTTGCGTTAAGCGGCAGCACTGTTTATGCAGGTGGCGTTTTTACCAGCATAGGCTTGCAAACCCGCAACCGAATAGCGGCCATAGATGCAACTAGCGGCCTTGCCACAGCCTGGAACCCGAATGCGAATAACATAGTCTTTGCCCTTGCGTTAAGCGGCAGCACGGTCTATGCGGGGGGAGGATTTACAAGCATAGGTGGGCAAGCCCGCAACCGTATAGCGGCCATAGATGCAACTAGCGGCCTTGCCACAGCCTGGAACCCGAATGCAAATGATATAGTCCGTGTCCTTGCAATAAGCGGCAGCACCCTGTATGCTGGGGGCTTTTTCACAAACGTAGGCGGGCAGGCCCGTAACCGAATAGCGGCCTTAGATGTTACTAGCGGCCTTGCTACAGCCTGGAACCCGAATTCGAATGGCTGGGTCTATGCCCTTGCACTGAACGGCACTACAGTTTTTGTGGGGGGTAATTTTAGCAGCATAGGCGGGCAAGCTCGTAACGGTTTAGGTGCCTTAGATGCGACTAGTGGCCTTGCCACAGCCTGGAATCCGAATGCGATAGGCTATGTTAATGCATTTGCAGTGAGCGGTAGCACAGTATATGCGGGGGGGCAATTCTTAAGCATAGGCTGGCAGTCCCGTAACTATTTAGCGGCCTTAGATGCTAGCAGCGGACTTACCACAGCATGGAACCCGAATGCAAATGGCGCAGTAGTAGCTCTTGCACTAAGCGGCAGCACAGTATATGCGGGGGGTAATTTTACAGGCATTGGAGGTCAAGCCCGTAACTATTTAGCGGCCTTAGATGCGACTAGCGGCCTTGTCACAGCCTGGAACCCTAATGCGAATGGCTTCTCAGTCAAAGCTATTGCGGTAAACGCCAGCACTGTTTATGTGGGGGGAGATTTTATAAGCATAGGCGGGCAAACCCGTAACAATTTAGCGGCCTTAGATGCGAGCAGCGGCCTTGCCACAGCCTGGAACCCGAATGCGGATAGCTGGGTCTTTGCCCTTGCATTAAGCGGCAGCACCGTGTATGCTGGTGGTTATTTTACTAGCATAGGCGGGCAAGCCCGAAACTATTTAGCCGCCATAGATGCAACTAGCGGCCTTGCCACAACCTGGAACCCGAATGCGAATAACAGAGTCTTTGCTCTTGCAGTGAGCGGCAGCACGCTATATGTGGGTGGTGGATTCACAAGTATAGGCGGGCAAACCCGTAACTATTTAGCGGCCTTAGATGCGAGCAGCGGCCTTGCCACAGCCTGGAACCCGAATGCGGATAGCTGGGTCAATGCCCTTGCATTAAGCGGCAGCACAATATATGCGGGGGGATCTTTCACAAGCATAGGCGGGCAGACCCGTTATCGAATAGCGGCCTTAGATGCGAGTACAGGAATTGCCACAGCCTGGAACCCGAATGCGAGTAACCCGGTCCAAGCCCTTGCAGTCAGCGGCAGCACGCTATATGTGGGTGGTGGATTCACAAGTATAGGCGGGCAAACCCGTAACTATTTAGCGGCCTTAGATGCGACTAGTGGCCTGGTCACAGCCTGGAACCCGAATGCGAATCTCGATGTCTATGCACTTGCGCTAAGCGGAAGCACAATATATGCGGGGGGGATTTTTACAAGCATAGGCGGGCAAGCTCGTAACCGAATAGCGGCCATAGATGCTAGTAGCGGCCTTGCCACAGCCTGGAGCCCGAATGCGGATAACACAGTATTTGCCCTTGCGCTGAACGGTACTACAGTGTATGCGGGTGGAGATTTTATAGTCATCGGAGGGCAATTCCGTAACCGAATAGCGGCCATAGATGCGAGCAGCGGCCTTGCCACAGCCTGGAACCCGAATGCGAGTAGCACTGTCCGCGCCCTTGCAGTAAACGGCACTACAGTATATGCGGGGGGGAATTTCACAATCATAGGCGGGCAAATCCGAAACTATATAGCGGCCCTAGATGCTAGTAGCGGCCTTGTCACAGCTTGGGACCCGAATGCAAATAGCTTGGTTCGTTCCCTTGCAGTAAACGGCAGCACGGTCTATGCGGGGGGATATTTTACCAACATAGGCGGGCAAAGAAGAACTTTTTTCGCAGCTATCAGGGATGTCAATATACTACCTGTCGAACTCTTAGGTTTTGAGGCTAGACGATTGAATGATGAGAAAGTAAATTTAACCTGGGTAACTGAAACTGAAACAAACAATCGCGGTTTTTGGCTGCAACGCTGGCTGGATATAGAAAATGATTTTCAAAATATTGCCTGGATTGAAGGGGTGGGTACAAGCACTTCCACACAAACCTACAACTATGAGGATATAAACCCCCACAGCGGTATTTCTTACTACCGCCTCATTCAAACTGACTTTGACGGAACGGAAAATATTTCGAATATAGTAGCTGTTGAAGGTATTAAAATTAAGCGTGATGTAGTTTTATTATATCCTGTTCCTGCCGGTGAATTTGCTTATTTGAGTTTTGGTGAATTGCCTCAGGGTATTAGCACCGCAACTATTCAGGTTACAGACATTAACGGCAGAAAAGTATATGAACGCAATCATGCTGCACTTTCAAATACTCAGATAAAAATTGAAGATTTGGCAAGCTGGGCCGCAGGAATTTATTGGCTTCAGGTTAAATTCGACAATGGAGATCAGCAAATGATTGAGTTTTCGAAAAAATAGTGGAAAGTAATTATTAGAAAAATCTAAGAGCCATCGGTAATAGCCTATGGCTCTTTTAACTGTTATAAATGGCTAATCCCATTTTTATATACAAATAGTAGAATGCAATCGCATAATTATATAAAAATAGTCAATATTAGGCCGAAAATGGTTAATGCCGGTATTGAATTATGATATTTAATGCGTAGCGACGTTCGTCCGAACTTCTCAAAACGCAAAATGTATCATTATAGATAAGAAAAAAGGTTCGGCCGATTGTATCTGCCACAGTGTAACTGATATGGTTGAAATCGCTGTAAACGGAGCGTTGAAAACTCAAAAACTAAAGTTAACAAGTAAATAAGAACTGTCTATAATTTTTGAAAACTTAAAAAGGAGTCGTCAAGCAATTGGCAACTCCTTTTTAAGTTTTATAAAATGCGATAGAAGATTGTTGACCTTTTGCATTATGAACAAATTTCAATTCTGTTGACCAAAAAATAAATACAATCTAAAAAAATATTATTTTGTGAGACAAAATTATGTTATGAACTTTTTGGCCCATTTATACCTCACAAGAGACCTATCTGAAGAGACTATTATCGGTAATTTTATTGCCGATGCAATAAAAGGAAAGAGAAATTATGCCCTTTATTCTTTGGATATTCAAAGAGGAATGGATATTCATCGTGAAATTGATCATTTTGCTGATTTACATCCTGAATTTAAAAAGGGCACAAGCAGGCTCAATTTAAATCATGGAAAGTATTCAGGAATTGTACTAGATATTTTATATGACCACATACTTGCACAAAATTGGGTTAAATACCATCAGATTGAACTTTCTGAATTTGCACAATCACAATATTTGCTAATTAAAAAACATGAACATTTATTGCCGGAATTTACCAAATATTGGTTTCAGGTGATGAGAAATGACAACCTGCTTACTGCTTATGCAGATGAATCAGGAATCGAAGATGTTCTGGATCGGATGGATCAGCGTATAGGGAAAGGCACTGCTATGCGAGGGGCAATTAAGGAATTGCAACAGCACAAATCTGTTTTTACTGAGGAGTTCAGTCTCATGTTTCATGATATGCAAAACCATCTGGCTGAAAAATTTCCAGAGCTGAAGAGATGATACATCCAAAAGTACAGACTATTTTTCTCAATCAATTTAAAAAAGGTGAAATTACTGTTTTTGATGATTTTGCTGTCAAATTTAACAGTTTTGACAAATATAAATCATCGATATCCTCTGTCCTCATAAGTCTCAAATTTCAACCCCAGGTAAAAATTGAAGCCTAAAAAATCCCTTAATGAGGTTTTGCCATCATTTCTATATCTTTTTTGAGAATATAAATGGTTTTCGATTCAAACGTATTGGTCTCATAGTTAGTGAAATAGTACTTGAATGCTATTCTGCTGTCATCCGATATTTTTTCAAAATCCGGAATTTCGGCCCCGCTGTGGTACTGATATCTAAATGGGACATAATCAAAAGGATTTTGATCGCTTTCGTTGCTATAAACTGGGGCGCCTTTTTTGTTTTTTACCGAATAACAGTGTACAAGAAAATCGCTGCTCAAAACATAGCCTGAGTTGTAGAGTCCCTCAATAAAAATCCATTCAGATTGATTACCTTTTTCATTCAAAAATTTTCCTGTAAATCTCGTGACATAAGATTTGAGGTAAGACGAATTCCAGCTATTGTCCAATAAACTATCTTTATCGGGAGCCGAAAATAATCTGATATTTTCCTTTTGTATATCAATTGAATAGGGCATTTCGTAATAGGGAACACCTTCTTCGTCTAT
Source organism: uncultured Bacteroidota bacterium (assembly GCA_903854205.1). Taxonomy (GTDB): domain Bacteria; phylum Bacteroidota; class Bacteroidia; order Chitinophagales; family Saprospiraceae; genus Saprospira. The sequence goes on from CAINVS010000036.1 coordinate 6,703, forward strand.
AAAGCATCTTTCACCTGTTGTTAAGGCTATTTTGGTTAACCCGTTAATATGACGATTAACTGAGTAGATAGGGCTGCCCAATTGCATTCCTACATACATTGGATAGATAATAAATTCTCCTTTTTTGTCAATCCAGGCAATTCTGTCATTTTGAACAATCATGGCCCTCCCATTTTCGAAACCATGACTAAAATCAAACATGTTAAGATTGAGGCTGGTATTGAATCTTAGTATTTTATTTCCTTTTTTATCGATAAAAAAGAGAGAATCAGCAATTATTACATCGGCAAGTCCCTCGCTGAAACTATAGGCTTTGTCATACACTGCGGGTAAAACGACTTTGCCTGATTTGTTTATGTAACCGTATTTCAAATCATATTCATCGCCTCCCGGGGTTTTTACTGCGTAAACAGCAAGATCTTCAGAGAAATTTTCGGCATAATGAAATTCAGGCTTAATTATAATTTTACCTTTCAGGTCTAGAAAGCCAGTTTTTTCTTTACTATTGGTAAATCTTACAAGTCCTTCACCATAACCCATAATATTATATAACCCATTCTGGAAATAAATATTTCCTGCTGTATCGGTGAGTAAGGTTTTTTGGTCTTTTATGGCAGTAGTGAATGCTTCTTTGCCAAAAGGATTTAGATTTAAGGAATCAATTTTTTTAAATGTTCCATCAGGATAAATCAGTTTTGTATGAGTTGCAGCTAAACCTCCGTAATTCATAACATAAAAGCCAAATTGATTGAAACTCTCACAATAAAATAGATAATCCTCGTAGGAAAGGTCTAAATAGGCCTGCTCTATTCTTTTTATTTCTTTGCCATTTTTATCCAGAAAAACCAGTGATCCATTATCGTTAGTAATACAAACTCCATTCGTAAATCTTTTGGCAGAATAATCATTACTTAATATCGATGTTATTTCAAATACTTTATTGCCGATTGAGTCTATAAAAAATTCATTTCTATCACTGTCTTTATAGTTGACGACTAGGGCCCTTCCCTCATAAAAGGGTAGGGCATCGTCGAAATTACAGGGAATAACAATATTCATATTTTTATCGGCATAACCATATTTTCCATTTTTATAGTAAGGGACAAGTTCTTGAGAACGAATAACTGCTATGTTTAGAAATAAGAAAAAAAGAATGGAAAGATTTTTCATAATGATTGATTTTACAAGGGGTTTACCTTCAAATTATTCAGACCAGGTGAGAACGTAAAAATTGTGTTTTTTTTTATATTTCAGCCTCATTATCACAATAATTTTCGATATTTGGTTCTAATTCAAAAATAAACATATGAACCATGAATTTATGCGTGCGGCTATTGACGAGGGCCGAAAAGGTATGAATGCCAATGAAGGCGGACCCTTTGGAGCTGTGATCGTAAAAGATGGACAGATCATTGGTAGAGGACATAATCAGGTTCTGCTACTCAATGACCCTACTGCACATGCAGAAGTAATGGCAATTCGCGATGCCTGTAAAACATTGAAAGATTTTCAGATTACTAACTGCGAATTGTACACTTCCTGTGAACCTTGTCCTATGTGTCTCGGAGCAATTTATTGGGCAAGACCCAAGGCAGTCTATTTTGCCTGTACCCGCGCTGATGCAGCGGCCATTGAATTTGATGACGATTTTATTTATCAGCAGGTGCCCTTGCCGACAACAGAACGCAGTATTCCTTTTAAAGAATTACTTCGCGAAGAAGCATTGGGCTTGTTTAAACAATGGTCAGAGAAAATGGATAAAACACCTTATTGATTTGAAAATTTGACAACCGAACGGAGTAAGCTCCGCGCAGCGAAACGAAGTTCCATGAAATGAATTTGAGGATTTGAAAATTGGATTAACGAGTAATGTTAGAACCAACTTTATAAATTTGAGAACCGATCTCGTCCAAAAAGTCGAGATAGCTCTGTAATTTGATTAACGAGATTTGAAATCTTTAGACGAACAAAATATGATTTATCTGATTTCGTTGCACGTAACTTCGTTTCTGATTATTTACTTTCTGCCCCAAAAGCCCATTAAAATTAATACTTTGAAGAAATATTTTTGAAAAGGAATTCAAATTTTAGACAATTTTTTAAAAAAAGCTTTAATTTGGAGTGTTAGATTGACCTACTTGTATTTAAAATATAATATCCACAGCTTTTGCAATGACATATCATTTTGATAATCACTGTAATGAGTTATTTTATTTGATTAAATCAACATACTTAACAGCTGCGTTTCCCCCTTTTGAAGCGCAAAGAGACCGAATTGAATTAGCACCTATACCCGAAACCTGATTATGAGCCTACCCAAAATATATACCCACAGCCTGATTTTTCTTTTCGGCTTGTTGTGTCATTTTGCCAAGGCACAGTCAACTATTGATGCGCGAGTGATTCTCCATGACAAAATGGAAGAAATTGGTACATATAAAAGTTTAGTCAAATCCTTTGATTTGAAGCAGGGTGAAGAGGTATTGATGAATATTGAAGTGGTAGGCGGGAAAAAATTGAGCCGTTTCATCATTGAGATGCCGGGTACCCCCCTTAAAATGTACACCAAAAAATTGCGGCGTATAGAACGTGGTTCATTCCTTGTCAATCGTGACGGGGATTATAACTTTATTTTTAAAAATAAGGGTCTTAAAAAAAATGTCCGTATCCGCCTTGAAAAATATCCAAAGAAAAGTACAAGAGATACAATGATTTTGGACGATATTATCGTCAGCACCACCATCGACACTGTTCGTAATGCTTTTTCGGATACTACCGGACTTCCGGATATATCGCAAATTAGTTTTGAACTTCAACCGAGCTTGGATTATAAATCCAATTCCGATTCCTGTATTACTGAAATGCTTATAGATGGTGAGAAATATCAATTTGCCGTGTATTGGATTGGCGTTGGCGCTTCTGCTAAGCGAGAATATGATAAACTTAAAGCAAGCCCGCCGCCAAGTTGGCTGCTGCAGGGTGTGAATGAACCGCTTTTAGCTTATGGTATGGGGCTTACTCAAAAACTGCCTGAAAGTACAGCCACTGTCGCAAAAAGTATCCGATTCGCTTTTAAAGATCCCAACGGCAATGATAGTGAGCTTTCTATGAGTAACAGCAATCCGGCCTTTTATGGTGTTATTCCGGTATATAAAGCCGGTAAATACCAAAAGGTGAGACTCTGTTTTAAAAATTTTAATACTACTACAAAGGCACCCGTTTATATAATGTTTGCAAAGTATAAATTGGAAAAGAAAGAAAATCTCGAAATTATCAAAAGAGAACGAGTTCAGGAAATATTTATAAAAAGATCAATTGAATATTACGAGATATCCGAAGATTAGAAGACCGTTCTTACCACTATTAACAAGTTTGGAATGTCAATCAATAAACTATATATAAACTTCTTACTATACATATTCCTGTCTTTGTCATTTATGGCAGAGGCACAGTTTACTGTGAAACCTATAGATAAAGCGACGCAGGGTGTCGTGCGTAAGCTTGAAAAAAGGGCAACTGAAGAGCTCAGAGATGAGGTCGGCAAACAGAAGTCTACATTAAAAAATGAAGCCAGAACTACTGTTCAGGATATTAAAAAACTTCCGAGCAGAGGATTGGGCAATAAAAAAACAGAATCAAAACCTTCTTTGGAAGAATTGATCAGAGATCAGCAGGTAAAAGATAAATTGGCCAATACCGATAACAAAACCCGTTTTGTTGACCTTTTTACACAGTGGTGGATGCTCCCGAGTGAGCAACAGCTAAAAATTCAATTGAATTATGAGCGTATGCTCGATTCTATGAGACAAATTGACAGTTCACAGTACCGTTTTCCAAAAATGGTCAATGACAATCAGTTTGTAACTATTTTTGGCTGGCACCCTCATTTTAACGGGAAGTCTTACAAATCTTACAATTATCAGCTTTTAACGGCAATTTCCTACTATTCCTACGATATTGATCCCTATACAGGTGAAGCACTCGACAGTTTGGTAATTCAGGACTTTTTGGGTGGAGATGATCCAGCTTCCGGAATTGTACCTACAGCGCATGCCAAAGACTGTAAGGTACTCCTTTCCATCACCAGTCATATCGAAGATAATAACTCAATATTTCTGGAGCCTGGCAATGCTCAGTCACGTCAGAATCTGATAGACAAACTCATCTATCTGTTGGATACCTCCAAAGCAGACGGGATTGAAATTAATTTTGAAAATATACCTGCCATTTATCAGGATGAATTTTATAAATTCGTTCGCAAATTGTCCTACAACCTGAGGGGGGTAAATCCTGATTATTCGATCTGTATGAGTGTACCTGCCTACGATCCGAACAATATTTTTAATCTGGGCAAGATGATAAAAGATGTAGACTTCTTTATCATTAAGGGGTATGATTTTCAAAATGACCCCAATTCCAAAACTGGAATTGTAAAAAAACCGGTATCTCCGCTCAATTTTTCCCCTGCATCTGCTGAAGAGGATCTTCGTTCAATTGTCGAGCGTTACCTGGCATCTATAGGACCTTTTCACGCAAACCGATTGATTCTTTCATTCGCAAATTATGGCACACTCTGGCGTACTGATGATAAATCTCATGAACTTCTCGAGTATGTTCCATACAGTGATATACAATACAATTATATATTGAAAGATACCTCAGGGCTGATAAGACTGGATTCCAATTACTATGTTTATGTCTGGCAAAAGTTCGATACAATAAATAACGGTCGTAGTATTATTATGACTGAGTTACTTTTTGATGATGTTGAGTCTTATCGCCACAAATTCAGATTTCTGCAGGAATATGGTTTGGCCGGTGTAGGAATATGGCCTTTGGGTTATGATGAAGGTTTTGAAAATCTATGGGATGTAATTGCAGAGGAATTTACTACCATAAAAATGCCGGAAATTGCCGGTATGGAAAAAATAACAGAAGTGTCGCAGAAAGCCCGACGCTGGAGTCCTGTTATACTTACAGTATTACTTTATTGGGCAATTTTTGCCGCTGCAGGTTTTTGCATGGCTTTGTTGAATGTAGATGCAAGACGCAGAATGTTTCAGAGCGGCTTTTTCAGAATGCTATTTCTCGGTTTTTTCTCGTTGCTTATTTTGCTTTTGGGTGCTTTCTTCGGACTATTTGTCGGAAAAACCTCAATGCTGATGGTGGGTGTAATAATCGGAGCTTTCTTTGCTTATGGAATAACAGTAATTTTATACAAACAGAAAGCCAAGGCACCATAGTAACGAATGCTGCTAATTGTTCTAATTTGGAATACTTCAATGACTATCATTTGATATGCACCATATTAATCGTCATATAATAATATTTTCATACTTGCTTGTCATGCTGCTGCACCTGACAGGCAACGCACTCTATGCTCAATCAAAGCCTATTCCTGAGAATAGACCTAAGAAGCAGGTGGAATTGACAACGGAACAGCAGCAGCAGGTCAAAGATTCATTGGAAAAGCTTACAATTGAGCGCCTTGAAATCATTAAGGAAAAAGATATTAAAGTTGAAAATAAAGTAGTAGAAGAACTTAACCGCAATCGTTTCAATACTATCTCGCGCAAATGGTGGGGCATGCCTACCGAGGTAGCACAGAAAAAAATTGATAAAGGCAGATATGGCAGATATCAGCAGCCTGAAAATTTTGACGAACTTTTGAACACTTCTGGACGTATTCACCGTCAGCGAAAAGAGATTCTCAATAAACAAAATGTAGTAGTTTGGGGTTGGCATCCTCATTTTGCCGGGGAAGCATATCGCAGTTACAATTTCAAACTCATCACTCATGTAGCTTTTTATGCCTACGAGTTAAATCCATTCACAGGCGGATATAAAAACTTTGAGGCAATACATGATTTCAGAACTTCAGATCTGATTCCGATGGCACATAAGGATTCCTGTAAAGTTATTCTCACCCTCAGTTGTCATACTTCAGCCTGCAGTGAAATTTTCTTTACAAGTACCAAAAAGGTTCAGATGAACCTGATTGACAGTCTTATAGAAGTTTTGGAGTCTACAGGTGGTGATGGTATAGAAATCAATTTTGAGGAGGTGCCCAACGAATTTAAACCTGATTTTTTGGAATTCGTCAAAGAATTATCTTTCCGATTGAGAGAGCACAATCCTAATTTTACTATTGCCATGACTTTGCCACTTTACGATACGGAGAAAGTCTATGATTTGGGATTTTTACAGAGTTGGGTTGATCTGTTTATTATTTCAGGATTTAATTTTCACCTAAGACCCGGAGGAGTGACAAAGGGCCCTGTAGCTCCACTTTTCAATGAAGATGCAGCCATTAGGGGCAGTTATCTCTCTTATTCACAATTCACAAATCTCGATTCTGTACTCCGTTCACCTGGAACAATCCGTTCAATAGAGTTGCTGCAGAGCGAAGATTACATGAATCGATTGCTGGACACACTGAATGCGTATATCACAGCTTCAAAAATTGAAAATCTTGAGTTTAATCGCTATGATATGGGCGATGTAATTCGAGTCATACAATTATATGAACCCTTATTAAATAATGCAAATATAAGACAATCACTAAAACGCGCTGCCTGCAAAGTAGAACTTGCTAAATATTATCAGCCGCAGGATCGTGTAAATTTCTTCCTGTTTACACCTGAATGGGATACCGTTTCAATTTATGAGTTTGATGTTTTCAACAGTCTTGGCGGGATACTTTCAAAGACCGATACTATTGTTGATGATATTGTAAAAGCAATTGACCGCTATTCAAAAGCGATAGGTGAGGCTCATTCCACAAGCCTTATATTAGGATTACCCTATTATGGTTCTGTTTGGCAGATACGAGGAGGATCGGAATTTTTAGGCTATATGCCTTATGCACAGATTAGAAATCTTATAAGGAATGGTGAGGCTGCTGTACGTTACGATAAACGTCGGCATACAATGATTGCTACATTGTCTGACAGTATTGGACCCTATAAGGAAATTTTCTTTGACAATTCAACTAGTCTGGCGCTTAAAATTGATATGGCACTCGATAAAAAAATGGGAGGAGTTGCTGTATGGGCATTGAGCTATGATCATGGATATAACGAACTTTGGACAACCCTTGAGGAACAGATTGCTGCCCGAACAACATGGACTCCGGAAATTGAAAAATTTGAACTTTTTAAAATTGATAAGAGTAATAAAATACACTACAGTATTGCTTATCAGATGAAAAGAAACAGTAATCTGATATTTGCAACTTTGGTTTTTATCACTATTTGCATGGCTGTAGGATTTGTCTTTTCGCTGCTTGACTGGCGTATTCGAGATGTGTTGTTCTATAGCGGAGCTTTCCGAATTTTTTACCTGATTATATTTACCGTATTGGTTCTGGTAATAGGTACCTGGTTGGGGTTATTTCAAAATCGAATTGCAGCATTCCTGGTCGGAATACTTTTGGGAGGCATCCTTACCTGGCTTTCGACTGTATTGGTGACTAAGAATCACGAAAAACTGCCATAACAATTTACTAAATTAAAATTGATTAATAGCATATATGGGAAAAGTAATCGCAAGAGAATTTATCTGGCTGATTGTAGCCCTTATCGCTTCGCTTCCTCTTGGCGTCGTATTCCTTTGGTTCTTCGGATATACACGAGAAGTAGTAAATCTGAGCGAGGGTGAAAACAACTACATTTTTTGGATGTACCTGATTGGTTATTTTGCCTCTTTTTTGGGCATTTATATTATGCGTTTTATTGCCATGTCAATTAAAACGCTAAGTAAACCCGAAGAGGTGCCGGTGGAGGATTAACTTACCTGATTTACCATTACACACTTATTCAAAACATATCTATGATTCATGAAATAGTGCCTTCAATAGTTACAGAACTAAACCGCTTCCTGATGTCAAAACACAACCTCACCGAGGAAAAGGCTTTGATGTCACATTTGGTAAATGCTGATGGTTCTATGGCTGTACAGGAAACCGATAAAATAATCGTAACGCTCGTAAGTATTGAAGCTGAAAGGAGCAAAAGCAACACGAGTACCTATAAACCAACTGCAAGCGGAGGTTTTACAAGGTTAAATCCACCTGTAGAAGTGAACATTTATCTGCTGTTCTCAGCTTATTTTACAAGTGAGAATTATGTAGAGGGGTTGAAATTTATTACTTCTGTTATTGCGTTTTTTCAGAGCAGACAGGGTATTTTTACAACACAGAACACCCCCTCATTGAATGGAATAATTGATAAACTGAATGTTGAAATGGTGTCGCCTGATTTGAGGGATCAGAGTAATGTGTGGAGCGGACTTGGAGCAAAATATTTACCGTCGGTACTTTACAGAGTAAAAACTATGCCGATTGAACATATTCTTCCTTCTGCTGAAATTTCATCCATCAAATCAACTTAACGACGCCTTATATATATGTCGAAAAAAAAACCCACACAGCAACTTATAGAGCTTACCATACAAACCAAATATGAGCAATTGATGAAGGTCAATATGCTGCATGATTATTTTGTCGATGGGATAGCTAAACAAGTAGAAATTACTCCTGATAATTTTACCAAAATTCGATTGAAACAGTATCAGCTGAAATGTGCTCAGGAAGGTTCAGGTCTAATTATCGGATTTGGACAGAGTACTAACACCAGCTCAGCTATTTCTGTTATTACCGAACCCTTAAAACTAACTTTCTGGTTAAAAATTAATGACCCCAATTTTCTCAATTATACCAATATTCCCTATACTTTTGGCGATTATATCTATCACTTTACCAATCGCCCAAACGACAAACTGGATGATGAGAATGCCAATCTTTCAAGCGATGAATTTGTACGAGTAACAGATCGCCTGCCTTTAGCCGGTGCAGTGTTGGACTATCGGCTGGAAGAGCCTATGGAAAATCTGCATGTAGAGGTGGCCAATGAGTTGGGAGAAATCGTTTTTGAACGCAGATATAATGGTGTTACTTCTGTTTGTACCTTGAATCTTTCTCAGGAACCGGCAGGCAAGTACACTTTACTTTTGGATGGGTTGGAAGAATTTTCTTTTTACATTTCGCCCGATGGTGTGAAAAATGTTTTTGGCGTTATCGACATTTACATCGACCCGAAAGATAAAAGTCCATTTTCACTCTTCGAAGATGGCAAACCTGTAAAACGCAAAGAATTTAAAGTGCATTTTCAGGCAAGAGCTGTAAAATGGAAATATATTTTCATGGAAACAAATCCAAACAATCCGCAGCATACTGAATATGAAATTTATGATA
>CAINVS010000037.1 GCA_903854205.1 uncultured Bacteroidota bacterium
TAAAAAAAATAAATAAAACATTAAAATGAAAAAGTTTAATTTTAAAAATATAATGCTGGTAGTGACGATTGGTATCGCTATATATTCAATTGCAAGTCAATCGGCTATCATATATGATAATTCAAAATTCGGAATGATGAGTCCCGATTTAATGTTTAATTATATATTGCTATTTTTTGTTTTTCCTTTTATGATTCTTTTTCAGTTTTTACTGATGAAAAATTTTAATTCAAATTCAAAGGGACTTATATTTTTGGGGCAGGCTATTTTGATTTATCCGCTCAGTTTATTTTTTCCTGGAGAATCGGTATTACTGGAAAATGGAAATCTGCCTCAATTTAATAATTATTTCCCCTCACCTACAGCACTATTCGTCCCAGTTATGGTATTGCTTTTGGCGGGATTGGGTATATTTATGCTCTTGGAAAAATATTGGAATTTGAAGAAAGAGAATTGATCTGAAAAGGATTTAATTTGATATTAACCCGACGGCAATCTAACGTAATGTACGTAAAATATCTTTAGTCAGCATATTGATTATATGCCGATAAGAAAAATAGTTCTATCTTTTCTTTGTTTAGAACATTGTTCATAAGCTTTCTTCTTTGGTTTTTGAGGGCTAAAACCCCATTTGCGCAAGTAGTCTCCCATTGTATTTATTGCCAAAACAACGCCAAATTCTCTTTCAACTAATTCTTTAACAGCTTTGCTTGTCCACAGTCCATAATCTAATTTTAATTGATTAGGCATCCTGTCAATTATCATGGTTTAGTGATGCAGCAGGCTGTCGTGTATCGTTCCGCGATCACAATGAACCGGATTCAAAATATGATGACCGTGGATTTCGTTTAGCTATGGATTTGGATTAAAGCTTCAACAACTAATATTGTCTCTTTGAAAATAGGAGAAAGCACAATAATAGCAGTTCTGCTATCGATGCATCATGCCATTTGTTGAATTGTCCAAGGATTTAAAAATCTACCTTAGACACGCTATTCGGGCCATTTTTTAAGAAAAGAAATGCATAAGCATTTTATCCTAACTAAAGCATCTGAAGATTCTTTGGGTGTAGTTCAGATAAAAAATCCATCGAAATTATTCTGAAACGCTACTCTATTATATATATTTGTATAATTAAAAGGCACCTGTAATATTTTATTATGGGGGTTTTTTAATGTAACAATGCTGTATTGTTTTATATATCTAATGGCTGCAATTGTATTCCACTTTCCTCCTTTGAAAAAGCCCAAAAAGAAATGCGGAAAAAATACCCAACTGAGCCCGAGAAGTAGGTGGGGTTTGTGTTGGTGAGGTAGAGAGAAAATTAAAAAAGTAAATAGAAACCTAATAAAATGAAAAAGTTAATCCTCTTTATTGTATGCGTTTTGCTCAGTCTCAACCTGACAGCGCAAGTAAATGACAGTCTCTCCCGATACAGCATAGCTGAACTGGATAGTCTTTTCAAAATACAAAAGAAGCCTGCAGAACTATTGCCCTACGCCCTCGCCATGCTGAAAAAAGGGGAGAAGGAGATGGAGGTGAATGATACTGCCTTTGCAAAAGTTCTTTTTAAGGTTGGTGATACTTATCAGAAATTACGCGATTGGCCAAATGCTACAAACTACTTGGAGAAAGCTATTGCTATATGGCAGGAAAAAATGCCATTGAGCCCACTGCATGCAAATTGTCTTCAAAGTCAAGGTACCGTTTATTTTTATCAAGAAAAGTATAATTATACTGAATTATCCTGGAAAAAGGCTTTAGAAATCAGAAAGATAGTTTTTGGTGAGATGCACATTGAAATTGCATCAAGTTTTAACGGAATTGGAACTTTATGTATCATTAAAGGAGATTATAAAACAGCTGAATTAAATATAAAAAAGGCAATGGAGATAATCAAACATAATCTTGGTGAAGAGCAACCCAATTATGCATCGAGTATAAACAATCTGGGTTTATTGTATATCGATATGGGGGATTATATATCTGCTGAATTATGTATAGAAAAATCAGTGGAAATCTCTAAAAAGGTTCTTGGTGAAAATCATCCAAAATATGCATCAAGTTTAAAAAGCTTGGCACAGCTATATCGAATTAATGGGGATTTTAAATCTGCCGAAAAGTATGCCCTACAATCTTTAGAGATTATTAGAAAAAATACAGGTGAAGAGCATCCAGATTATGCATCCAATCTGGATAATCTTGGAGTACTATACTTTGATATTGGCGATTATGAAATATCTTTTAAATTTAATAAACAAGCCTTGGAATTAAGCGGAAGAATTCATGGAGAAGCACATTCTAACTATGCAAGAATTTTACTTCACAAAGGAAATTTATATTATGTCAGGGAAGAATATATATCAGCTAAAAGATATTATCAACAGGCCCTTGAAATTAAAAGTAAGGTTTATGGTAAAGATCATATTGAAAATGCTATCATCATGAACAACCTTGGGGCAACCTATGAGCACTTGAGAGATTTTAAATCTGCTGAACAGTATCATTTACTGGCCTTGGAAATTTATAGAAAAGTGCAAGGCGAGGAACACTATGAATATGCAAGAAGTTTAAATAATCTTGGAATTATGTACAGTAAAATGGGGGATTACAAAACAGCTGAGCCTTATTATAAACAAGCTATAGAAATCAGTAAGAAAGCCTTAGGAGAAGATCATCCAGATTTTATTTCAACTCAAAATTCTATCGCAAAATTTTTCTTAAAAACCAACCGCGAAAAAGAAGCCTACGAAATCCTTAACCAAAACTTCTCCAAAAAAGCAAAGCAAATCGCAGATAATTTCGAATGGCTAAACGATAATCAAAAAGAGGCTTACTGGAAACAAGAAAGTTCATTTTTTGAAAATCTGTCCCTTCATGCAAATGAGGCCTCTGAAAAAGTGCCCGAATTCACAGGGCTAAACTACAATGCAGCCTTGCTGACCAAAAGTAAAATGCTGGAAGCAAAAATATCTTCTGAAAATTATTATCGCGAAGTGGATGAAATCAGAGAGGAACTGGCTTACAGAAGAAGATTGTTGGCTAAAATGGAATCGGAAGGAACGGAGGATATAGAAAAATTAAATCTTCTCAAAAAAGAAGCAGATTCACTTGACAAGAGACTGACCCTTTCATGGCCAGAATACGCTGCACAAAAGAAAAATTTATCCATCACCTGGAATCAGGTGCAGGAAAAACTGAACAGCGATGAAGCTGCTATTGAATTTGTACGCTTTTACAATGAAAAGGATTCCAACTATTATTACAATGCCTTAGTGCTCAGAAAAAATGACAAAAATCCCCAATTGGTAAAATTATGCAAGGAAAAAGATTTGACATCCATACAGCCAAAATCCGGTTTTAGTGCATACTATCCATTGATTTGGGCACCGATAGAAAAATACCTGCAAGCTGTTAAAACCATTTACTATTCGCCGGTTGGAGAAATTTCCAATATTTCGCTGCAGGCCATCTATCCATCCAAAGAAAAAGGCGATAAAATCATTGAAAAACAAGGAGAAAATCGCGGAAATATAAGCAAAGAAAAAGGGAGCATCGCAGAGAAAGATGCTGTATTCCTGATGGACAGATATAAAATGCATCGGCTTACTTCAACCCGTTACCTTGCTATAGATTTAAAACAAAAAGAAAATGAGCAGATTGGAAAAAGCATAAGTCTCTCTGGGGGAATAAATTATGATTATTTGCCGGGTACAGATCAAAGCGCTGAAAAAGGAAAATCGAAAAACAGAAGCAGCGAATCGGCCTCGGGCAAACTTGAATTTTTGCTGGGTACATTGACAGAGGTTGAAACCATAAACAGTACTCTGAGTACCAAAGGCTGGCAGACCAAACTATTGAAATACAATGAAGCCCTCGAAGAAATTACCATAAAACAGGAAGCCAAGGAAGCACCTTCAATTCTACATATCGCTACCCATGGCTATGCCTTTCCGGAATTTAATTTCATGGACAGTAGCATCAGTAAAAACTCCCTCAGATACAGTTTTCGATTCAGTAAAAATCCTATGGTACGAAGCGGTATCATTCTAGCAGGTGGTAATTGGGCATGGACAGGCTCCGATACGCTTTCGAAAATGGGCATGGAACAAAACGGCATTTTGACCGCCCTCGAGGTCTCTCAACTCAATCTCCGCAAAACCAAACTCGTTGTCCTCTCCGCCTGTGAAACAGGGTTGGGCAAAATCGAAGGCTCGGAAGGTACTTTTGGACTGAAACGCGGCTTCAAACTGGCGGGGGTGGAGCAAATTATCGTCTCGCTCTGGTCGGTTCCCGACAAAGAAACTATGGAACTCATGACATTGTTTTACAATGATTTGAGTATCACTTTAAATCCCGTCAGATCCTTTGAAAAAGCCCAAAAGGAAATGCGGAAAAAATACCCGAACGAGCCGGAGAAATGGGCGGGGTTTGTGTTGGTGCGCTAGAGAGAAAATTAAAAATCAAAAAACAATAAACAAATATAAACCATGAAAAACTTAACACTCTTTTTTAGCTGCCTCTTATTTTGTATAAACCTGACAGCGCAGGAAAATGACAGCCTTTCCCTATATAGCATAGCTGAACTGGATAGCCTATTTTTGAAACAAAAGAAACCTGCAGAACAATTACCCTACGCCCTCGCCATGCTTAAGAAGGGGGAAAAAGAACTGGATAATAAGGATACTGCTTTTGCAAAAGTCCTTTATAAGGTAGGCGATACATACCAAAATTTACGCGATTGGCCAAATGCTACAAAAAATCTAGAAAAAGCCATTACTATCTGGCAGGAAAAAATGCCTTTAAATACAGGGCATGCGAATTGTTTGAACAGTCTTGGTAAAGTTTGGTATTACCAAGGAAAATATGAAGACACAAAAAAATACTGGTTGTTATGTCTGGAGATTAGAAAGAAAGTACTTGGAGAGGAGCATCCAGACTATGCGCGTAGTTTAAATGGTGTTGGGATTTTGTATTATCTAATGGGCGATTATAAATTAGCAGAACAATATTATAAACAAAGTTTAGCATTCATGAAGAAAGCCTTTGGGGAGGAGCATCCAGATTATGCAAAAGGTTTAAACAACCTTGGGACTTTGTATTGGCAAATGGGAGATTACAAATCAGCAGAGCCCTATTACAAACAAGCCTTGGCTTTCCGAAAGAGTGTTTCTGGTGAATCACATCCAGACTATGCGCAAAGTTTATCTAACCTTGGGAATTTGTATGCTGATATGGGAGATTACAAATCAGCAGAGCCCTATTTCAAACAAGCCTTGGTCATCTATAATAATGTTTTAGGTGAAACGCATCAAGACCATGCGAAATGTTTAAACAACCTTGGGGTTTTGTATATGAAGATGAACGATTACAAATCTGCAGAGCCCTATTACAAACAAGCCTTGGCCATTCAAAAGAATTCTTTGGGTGAATCGCATCCAGACTATGCGCAAAGTTTAAACAATATAGGGCTTTTGTATTATTATATGGGAGATTACAAATCTGCAGAGCCCTATTACAAACAAGCCTTTGCCATTAGAAAGATTGCTTTAGGTGAATCGCATCCAGACAATGCGCGTAGTTTAAACAACCTAGGTGTTTTGTACATGGAAATGGGGGATTACAAAACCGCAGAATCCTATTACAAACAAGCTTTAGACATTCGAAAGATTGCTTTAGGTGAATCGCATCCAGACTATGCGCAAAGTTTAAACAACCTTGGGCTTTTGTATTATGAAATGGGTGATTACAAATCAGTAGAACAATATTATAAACAAGCTTTAGCCATTATAAAGAAAGCCTTGGGGGAGGAGCAACCAGATTATGCAAAAGGTTTAAACAACCTTGGGAGTTTGTATTATAGAATGGGAGATTACAAATTAGCAGAGCCCTATTACATACAAGCCTTGACCATCAAAAAAAATGTTTTGGGCGAATCGCATCCAGACTATGCATTTAGTTTAAACAGCCTTGGTTTTGTGTACAGTCAAATAGGGGATTACAATTTAGCGGACGTTTATTATAATGATTGCTTTTTAATTAAAAATAGCAATTTATCCAATAACTTTTCCTGGTTACCTGTAAAAGGAAAAGAAGCCTACTGGCAACAAGAAAAAAGTTTTTATCAGTATCTGAACAATTTTGCAGCAAAGGCAATCGATTATCCAAAAGCAGCAGAGCTGGCTTATAATGGCAATCTTATTGCAAATGGATTATTATTGGAAACTTCAAAAGAGATTGAGGACGCTATTTTGAATATAGAAGACAGCACCACTATAAAAGTATATGAGGAGCTTAAAGATCTTAAAAGATTGATTAATCACCTGGTTTCCTCCGGCAAAGGGAAAAAAGAAATCATCGAAAAATATGAATACGAAGCCGATTCATTAGATAAAATACTGGTCAGTCGCATAGGCGAGTATGCCGCCGCTAAGAAAAAATTTCAATATCGATGGAAAGAAGTCCAAAATGTTTTGAACGAAAATGAAGCCGCCATAGAATTCGCTCGTTACCTAAATGATAAAGACTCGCTGGATTATTATATGGCTCTGGTTTTACGCAAAGGTTATGAATATCCAAAATTGATGAAGTTGGGTGCTGAGAAAGATATTCTTTCCATTTCTGCTGCTTCCGGTTTTTCTGAATTGTACAAGCTCATCTGGGAGCCGATTGACAGTCTTTTATTGGGTGTTAATACAATTTATTACAGTCCGTCGGGTTATTTGAACAATATTTCCCTTGCAGCACTTTGTCGCAACGGCAGCGAAAAAACTTTGGCTTCGAATGATCGGAATAGAGGTGAAATCAAAAGGCAAAAAACAAAGTTTATTGATTGCGAATACCTAAGCGACCGATATACACTGCATCAGTTGTCCACTACACGCTACTTGGCAGAGGGTCTTAAATCGTCAAAAATTGAAAATAATTCTACACTCATTTTTGGGGGTGTAAACTATGATAATATACCTACATCGGCAGACAGTTTGGCTGAAGTACAAAACATTGAGGATTATGCTGTAGCCGATAATGTCATCCGAAATTCAGCCAATGCCACACGCATGGAATACCTTCCCGGAACCAAGACAGAATCGGAAAATCTTCAGAAAATACTTCGAAAGAAAAAGTGGCAGGTAAAAGCTTACGCTAATGTTAATGCCTCTGAAAATGTTTTTAAATCTGAAATAAGTAGAAACCCTTGCGCTGTA
>CAINVS010000038.1 GCA_903854205.1 uncultured Bacteroidota bacterium
AAAAAAAATAAATTATATAAAAAAAAACGCCTCTATACAAGGTATGAGGCGTTTTGGTATAATTTATAATGAATGTATTAACGGTAGCTGATAACATTGTTCAATTCTTCAGCAGGTACAATCATTGTTGTTTTGCCATCAGATTTTTTAATACTTTCTAAGTTTTTGTCATTCACATAGTTTTTGTAGTCATTCCAAGAGCTGCCTTCCCAAAGGAAAGCTGTAATAGCCCAAATGAACAGAAGCATAGGCAATACAATTGTAGCCCCCATCGCTTTAGTTTCAGCACCTAAGTGCATGAAAATACCGACAATATACCATGCTTTGAAAAGGCTCGCAAAAATCATAACTGGAACCATGAATAAAATCTTAGGCAATCTAAAGCCTTCAATAAGATGGCCATTACCAAGAAGTGCAAGGCCTACTTCTGCAAAAGTTACAATTAAAAGGATAATAAAACCCCAAAAAGCAATGCCAACATCTTCTTTTACTGTTGTTACGTGATGTCCCATGATATATAAATATTATTAGTTATCGAATTATGATTAGAGCAGATAGAATGCTAAGAATACGAACACCCATACAAGGTCTACAAAGTGCCAGTATAAACCAACTTTCTCAACCATTTCATAGCCATTTTTACGTGCTACATAAGTGCTGTTCCATGACTGAATTGCAATGATAAGTAGGAATACTAAACCTGAAAGTACGTGAAAACCATGGAAGCCAGTGATGAAAAAGAAGAGTAATCCAAAGGTTTTAGGACCATAAGCTTCAGATTTAATAATGCCTTGCTCATTTTTGTAGGCACCAGGAGCATAATCATGGAAGTGATGACTGTATGTTATGAGATATGGAGTAGACTTATCAACTTCCATTTTCTTGGGTAGTTTATCTTCATGATCTCTTTTCTCAAAGTATTTTTTACCTTCAGCATCTACAAAATAGAATATTTTGTGATCAACAATCTGTTCTTTTTTCCAACCTTTGGCTGATGCCTCTTTTTCAAGTTCAGCAAAAGTTAAATACTTACCTTTCTCAACGTGTGCTGAGAATGGATTGGTATAAACAGTCATTCCTTCAGTATAAATTAGGTTTGTCCATTCCCAGGCCTGACAGCTCAAAAAAACTGCACCACCAAATACTGTAATTATCAACCAAGTTATAACACCATTTCTGTTTTCACGTTTTCCTTCTTGTACAGCTCTTAAAACTGTTACAGAACTGACGATAAGAACGAAAGTCATAAAGGTAACAAAAATAAGAGGTGCACCAGTTACCCCAAAAGGAGCAGTCTGGAAAACAAAGTCTGGTACAGGCCAAGTGTTCATACTAAAACGCAATGCGCCATATGATATTAAGAAACCGCCGAAAGTAAAAGCATCGGACAACAGAAAGTACCACATCATCAGTTTACCGTAACTTGCGCGGAAAGGCTCTACGCCACCACCCCACAATTCCTCTGATACTTCATGTGAGTGGTCATGTTCATGATCGTGTGTTTCGATAACCGTCTCGTTTGCCATTTTAATTCTATTTATTATTTTACGAAAGAATTATTACTGAATCATTAAAAAAATCAAAATATAAATCCAAAGGATATCAACAAAATGCCAAAATGTGTAAACCAATTCCAGTTTCAAAGTTCTTTTATCGCTAGCGTAATCAAAACGACCCATAATTATACCAATCATTGTAACTACTAATGCAGCGATACCACCTATTACATGTAAAACATGTGCATAAGTTATTAAATAGAAAAAACTGCTGGATTGGTTTGTTGAAATGTCAATATCCATCTTTTGGAGACTTTGCCAACCCAAATACTGTAAAAAGATAAAAGCTAAACCAAAAGAAAAACCTATAAAAAATAAACTTTTAAATAATTTCAGATTTCCATTTAAGTAAGCTTTTTTAGAAACATAAAATGAAATACTGCTAATTAGTATTACCGCAGTACTGTAGTAAAATTCAAATGGCAATGGGAAT
>CAINVS010000039.1 GCA_903854205.1 uncultured Bacteroidota bacterium
CATAGACCTGAGCAGGCCAATTGATATTTCCATTTGCATGAAAAACGGCCCTGAAAATCTCACGGCCTGGTACTGTCCGCCACCACGCATAGAAGCAGTGATGACCGAAAAATTTACCGGTGATGTATCACTTGGCGGAGCTGTAAATTTCCGCGATATTTATTTCAATCCTCATGGTCACGGAACGCATACTGAATGCCTGGGACATATTGCAAAAGAAAAATTTACAGTAACTAACTGTATCCGCAGTTTTAATATGCCGGCCTATCTTTGGTCGGTAGAACCGGAATTGAATGGCTTTGGAGACAGGGTAATCATGCCGGAACAGCTGGCTAAAATGCTTTTTGCGCTTAATGATCTGAGAGCCCTGATCATAAGGACCTTGCCAAATGATTCATCCAAAACTTCAAGACAATACAGCAATACGAATCCGCCATATATTCATCCCGATGCTATGCGTCTGTTGGTTGGCGCCGGTATTGAACATCTTATGATTGATACACCTTCGGTAGATAGGGAAGAGGATGGCGGAGCCTTGGAAGGTCATCACATTTTTTGGGACTATCCGGATAAACCAAGAACAAATTGCAGTATTACAGAACTCATTTTTGTACCCGATTATATCGAAGATGGAATTTATTGGTTACAGTTGGGCATTGCATCTTTTGATAATGATGCTGCACCTAGCAGACCTATTTTGTTTGAAATATTAAATTAAAACAAATGGAAGATAATGAAGATTTTCAAAAACTGAAAGCATTACTCTTCAGTCCTGATAAAGCGAATGTAGAACTTGCCAAAACCTTGGCAGAATCGCAAAATATTAAAGAAATTTCCGATTTGTATCAACAAATGGAAAGCATCAATCGCTTTTGGACGGAGCATCCTTTGGATGGTTATCCTAAAGAAACAAGCAGGATGATCGATTATTTTAAGCGAAATGGTCTTTCCTTTTTCAAAAACTACACGGTCAGGGAAATTCCGGAGGAACATAGTTTTCTAGCCCCTTTTATTAATAAATTTTATATTTGGTACACGAGTTTACATACTTTACCCAAGGGCTTGGGGATGTTTTATAATATTGAAAAAATTGTAGTAGTTGGCGGCCCATTAACCCATATTCTCGAAGAAGTTTGGCGATTGCCGAAATTGACTGAAGTTGATCTGACAATCGGAAAAAACTTTAAATGGGATGATAATGTTTTATTGGCAAAAAATCTGAAAACGCTTATTGTAAAGGGTGTTGTATACCCTTCCTTACCTGAAGAACTTCCGCAAATGCCGAATCTCAAAGTGTTGGGATATTCAGCTTTGGGCGATCCAAAAGATGCTGTTCAGCTTCCTGAAATTTTATGGGACTGCATTGGAATTGAAGACTTGAGTTTATTTGGAAAGACAATATTATTTCCTGTCGGAAAGAATTTTGAGCAGCTGAAAAAGCTAAAAACATTGGAATTAAGACGCATTAACTGGGATAAATTGCCGGATACGCTGTTAGACTTACCTGACCTTGACGAATTGACCTTAGCAATCTTAATCAAATTAAAATCATTACCGGAATGGTTTTCTAAGCTGCCTATCAGCAGTTTGTATATTTATCAGTGTAAATTTGACAATGCATTTGAAATTATTAAAAAAATGCCAAATTTGAAAAAACTCAAGCTGTCTGAATCAATTCAGAAAAAAGTTATAAAAGAAGATTGGGAAAATGAGTTCAAAGATTTGGAATTGAGTTGGTTCTAATTTTAAATTGGTTTTTATTAAATGCAATTATATGAAATTTATTTTTTTGTTAAGCTTCTGTGTTGTTTTGCTGTCAATTTCTAAGTCAGAAGCTCAGACTCAATATAAATTGGAAAGGGAAATCGGTATCAGTGAAGAAAACGTTCCTGAAAAAGCATTATTGACAATCAGCGGTA
Organism: uncultured Bacteroidota bacterium; assembly: GCA_903854205.1. Classification (GTDB taxonomy): domain Bacteria; phylum Bacteroidota; class Bacteroidia; order Chitinophagales; family Saprospiraceae; genus Saprospira. The sequence continues at coordinate 1,920 of CAINVS010000039.1, forward strand.
TAGATTTTTCAAATGCAAAAAAACATTGGTATAAGGAATGGAGTCTGACAGCCATTTCTTATGAATTGAAGGTAAAAATTGACAATAAAAAATTCAGTATCGAATTTGACAGTTTAGGAAATTTGGAAGATATAGAAAGATCTGTGAAATTTACAATGCTCCCAAGCGGACCTAAGGAAAAAATAATAAATTATCTGGAGAAGAATTTTAAAAAATTCAAAATACAAAAATCAGATTTACAGTGGCTTGGGTTAAATGTAACATCACAACAAATAATCAGCGCTGACAATATTGCAATTGATAATTTTGAATTAATAATAAAAGCTAATAAGAATGGGAAGTTCAGCCAGTTTGAATTGCTTTTCGATTCGGCCGGAAATTTTAAAAATGAAAAGGAAATTATACATCAGATCAATAATGACAATTTGGAATATTAGAATTATAGTTTTATTTTGTATATCAACTGTTGCTATACAGTCATTGTCTGCTCAATCCGCTTTTAAAGTAGAAATTCTACCACAGATAAATGTTTCTGCAGCAATAAACAAAAAATGGAAAGTATTTATCCGACTGGAACCGAGGCATGTTTTTTACACAGACGATGACTTTGTTTCTGAATACGACCGGACCGATGCCTCAATTCAGTTTTCCAGAAAAATATCATTGGAAGGAACCCTTGCAGCAGGCTATCTAATCAGGCAGAAAGGACGGGATTTCGGGCATCGCTTTTCGCAGCAGTACAGCACCGTCAGTAAATTTGAAAAACTAAAACTGGGACATCGCTTTTTGGTAGATGAAACTTTTTTCAAATCGCTGCCGATTGCATTTCGACTGCGTTACAGACTCAGTACTGAGTTGCCCCTACATGGTCAAAGCCTCGATTTAAAGGAGTTTTATTTAAAATTCAGCAATGAACAGATCGCTTTTTACAGAAAACCTGATTTTGACTACGAAATTAGAACTTTTGCAGGCAGCGGCTATGTTTTTACAAAGAAATTCAGAATAGAAGCCGGTTTGGATTATAGAATAACTAATATAATCAGTTCCTTAAAGCATTCATTTTTGATTTATTGCGGAATCTATCTTAGTTTTTAGCTATTTTTAGCTGAATTTTTACGTTTTCATTAGTATAACAACCAACTCAACAATATGCGTATAGATATCATTTCTGCTGTTCCCCGCCTCATGGAGAGCCCCTTTTCCCATTCTATCATGAAACGGGCTCAGGAACGTGGTTTATTGGAGGTGGTGCTGCACGATTTAAGAGATTTTTCGACGAGCAAACACAAGCAGATCGACGATTATCAGTTTGGCGGCGGTGCAGGTATGGTGATGATGATTGAACCGATTGACAAATGTATCAGCTGGTTAAAATCTCAAAGAGATTATGACGAGGTCATTTATATGACTCCCGATGGAAAGACGCTGAATCAGGGCACCTGCAACAGACTGTCTATGGGCGGAAATCTGATTATCCTTTGCGGACATTACAAAGGTGTAGATGAGCGGGTTCGCGAACATTTCATCACGATGGAAATGTCGGTGGGTGATTATGTACTTTCGGGCGGTGAATTGCCCGCCTGTATTTTGGTCGATGCCATCGGACGACTCATTCCGGGTGTATTAAATGATGAATCCTCCGCCCTGTTGGATTCTTTTCAGGATGGCATGCTATCTGCACCGGTATACACAAGGCCCGCTAACTATAATGGTTGGGCTATTCCCGAAGTGTTGCTTTCCGGCAATGAAAGACTGATCAATAAATGGCGTGACGAACAGGCTATGATTAGAACAGAGGAGAGAAGGCCTGATTTGCTGGAATAAGATTGATAGTTCCAGAATAAAAATCAACCCAAAACTGCAATAAGCACTGCAATAAAAAAAACTGCAATAAAACTGAAAATCATAATGCCTAAGGTTCTTGAATAACCTTTTGGTGACAGTTGATCATTTTTATCCATATTGCAGATTAACGGATAAAGTCTCCAAAAAAAGGACAGTATTGACAATATCAAAGCCAGAACACTGTAGATTTTTGTTGAATCATCTGCGGTTATAAGAATGACAATCAGCAATGCAATAAAAATCAATTTAGTACCGGCAACCCAAATGATCAGATAGCTCACCAAAGCAAAAACTTCAGGGTCATTCTTCGATTTCTCGTAGGCATTAAAGACGCCAATACCATTTCCCAATTTAGTACCGGGAATAAAATAGAGCATAATGACATTCAGTATCTCTAAAAATGCAAACAATACGATGACGGTACTCAATAAAATCATTGCCAATGAATTTGAAAATCACCTAAAGTCAAATAAAATATAACAGTATTTGTTTCAGGTCAATTTATTTTTTTAAGTGGCGAAAGCATCATTGTCACTTTTTGACCAATCACATTTATACAAATACCTGGGGTATACTCATCTGCCTTATCACATTCTTTTTTGCATTCACAGCCATGAAATTTATTTTCAAATATTCTGAATTCGCAATTATCGCAGCAGTTCCCTTCACATACCAGACATACAATTTCTTTTTGTGATTCCTGAGTAGCTTTGAAAACACCTTTTGACAATTGACGCAACAGCAATGCCTTTTTTCTGCTGTTTTCATCCTTATCAATACAGTGAAAAATCAGATAGACATTTTCTGGACTCAATGCCTGAACAAATATTTTCTCTACCTCTACCAATTTGGCATCAGCCGTGAGTACAGATTCTTTAAGCAATGCTTCATTTACGGCTATTCTGTATTGAGCGCTTTGTTCATCAAATCGAACCAAAATCGCAGTATGCGGATCGAAAAGAAGGTTATCCTCTGTTTTTTTCTTGTTTTTCTGAGCAGATAGCGAAAGTGTAAATGCCAAAAACAAAAACAAAATTAGTATGTTTTTCATGGGATTATTTTGCTTTTCTAATGAAGTCCTTTATTATACTTTACGGTCATCAAATAATTCTGTTTTGTCGCATTAAAAGAACCTTCCAAAAGGGTGATCTGTCCACAGATTTCACACATACCACCTGATCTGTAAAAGGCGATAATCAATTTCTCCGATTCGTCAAAACCGGCTATTATATTACTGTATCCGTTGCCACCATCAGAAAATATACCTCTGTATCTTTTTCCAAAGGCTTTTTCCAAAGTTTGATCAGCTTCCAATAAGATAGTTTTCTTTTTGAATTTATATCTTCATCGTTGATAAGTACAAAAAAGGAAGGCCTGTATCCCATTTGAGCTTCAGTTCCGGTAAAAGCATTATAAATGCTTAAACTTCTATTGTCAGCATTATACCAATTTGGATGTGCAGACTCATTCCAATTTACAGGAGCATACATATCAGTTACTTTTCGAATTTCAAAAGCAAAGGCACCATAGACCCAGCCTGATTGTCCGTTTATTGAAAATTTATACCAATAGCTTTCCTCAATTATATTTTCTCCATTTGTGGGATAAACATTAATATCTTCGGCCTCAGCACTTCTTTGCAATACTTTGCAGATCTGACCCAACTGAAGTTTTGTTATCAGTTTGGAGGAAGTATTAGCAGATTCACGCATGTTTACATCAGTTGCAGCTATGATTACATAAGGACTGCAATCCTGTGCTAAAGCGGCATTTATGTTAAACATTGAAAAACTGAGAAACAGAAAATAAAGAAGTTTCATGTTATAGAGGAATTGGGGTTAACAATAAAGGCTTACCTGACTCCAAAGCGGAATGAGATAAGCCATAAATATAAGTCAAAATCTTTGGTATCTAAGATTTTTATTTGAAACCGTCTTTCAAACGATCATCAAGCATGTCTGCATAATAGCTAAGGTCGTTTATAGAACCTGCAACTTCGTAAGCATCCAAACCGGTAGCATCGCGATTTGACATCAACATAACGAGATCATTGCTCAAGCAAAGTTTCATATTTACCAATGTAGTATTAATTTCGGCCAAAGTGCGGAAAAACTCTTCTTTTCTGGCTGCAGAAACATCATTAATAGACATCAGGATAGAATTAACATAGAAATAACCATTAGGGAAACGGTCGTTGCTTACTATACCAACTGCTACAGAAGCAGATCCACGGTTGAAATCCCATTGTCCGGCTTCTTTACCACGTGTATCAGCGGCAGGAATGCCTAAAGATTCGATACCTTTTTCAATAGTTGAGTAGTGATTCAATAAATTGCTCATTTTTTTTGTGTTTTTAAATGGATAAATATGGTTTATTTTAATATCAACAAATATACAATCAAAATCTTTTATCGAAAATTTTTATTCTAAAAAGACTACATCGACC
>CAINVS010000040.1 GCA_903854205.1 uncultured Bacteroidota bacterium
AGTTTTTCATAAACAGTTTTTGTCCAGTAACTTCCGTCAGCATGTGGTTTAATGGTATAATTTCCTTTTTTTAGGAGATAATCGACCTTGTTTCCTTTTTCAATTATCCATTTTTTATTGTCCGTGTCGAAATGCTCATCGACGATTGTTGTTTGGGCAAGTAGAGCGACTGAAAAAGCACTTAAAAGGCTTAGCAAAAAATATTTCATAGCTTTCATATTATGTAAATTATTGATAATACAAAATTCGTTAACTTTATAAGTGTATGCAATACGCAATGTTGCGTATTTTCAACTTAGCTAAAAGGTACTTAACAATCTTATTTTTTTAATTTTTCCACCAATTTCCCCATCGCCGCTCTGTTTTCGGGCGACCAGAACTGCTCCATGGCTTTGCCGTAGGAGGCTTCGAAATCGACCTGCATTTTTTCGAGCAGGCCCTGACGGAGATTGACCTTACTCATACGCCAGGTCTGTTGTGGCAGTTTCAGGTATTTACGCATTTGAATTTCGGCGCGGTTCATCAATTCATCTGCCTCGGTGATTTCATCAATGAGATGCGCGCGCAGTGCCTCCTCGGGCGAGAGCAGGCGGCCTTCCATGAGGAACTGATAAGCATTTCTGATGCCCACCCAAAAGCCGTAGAGGTGTAAAATCCGCTCCGGCACAACGATGCCCACGGGAATTTCATTCAGCCCGATGCGGTAATTTTCACCTTCGGCCATCACACGGTAATCGCAGCAGCAGGCAAAGACACAACCTCCTGCTGGACTGTGCCCTGGAATAGCAGCAATCAGTGGTTTCGAAAAGGCGACAAGTTCAGTGGCCAGGTCTACAAATCTTTTCCAAAAAGCATAAGAACCCTCTTTATCGAGACTATAAAGCTCAACCACATCTAATCCGGCAGTGAAGATTCCGGGATTACCCGTTAGAATTACGCCGCCGATTTCAGCATCATTTTCAGCATTTTGGAAAAAATCGGAAAGTTCCTGCATCATTTGCAGGTTGATGGCATTTCCGCTACCGCGATGCAGTTTTAGGATTGCAAAGCCATCTTTTTTTGTGAGTTCTAAGGTCTGCATGATTAAAGTGTTATATCAATTTTTTCAACTCTTTTTTGATGTCTGCCGCCTTCGAAAGGTGTATTCAGGAAGGCATCGAGCATTTCGATAGCTGTTTCGATACTGACATAGCGCACCGGAATGGAGATAATATTAGCATCGTTGTGCTGACGTGCCAACTCGGCAATTTCCCTGTTCCAGCAAAGCGCAGCTCTAATGCCGCGGTGCTTATTGGCTGTAATCGCTACACCATTTCCGCTGCCGCACATAATGACGCCAAATTTCGATTCGCCATTTTGGATGCTGACCGCAACGGGATGCACAAAGTCTGGATAATCGACCGAATCGACCGTGTTGGTTCCATTGTCAGTTACCTCGTAACCTTTTGCGGCAAGATAATTTAATACAGCCTCTTTATAGGCATATCCGGCATGATCGCAGCCGAATGCAATATGAATTTTGTTGGGCATAGTAAAAATTGCAAGAGTTTAAAGATTGGCAAAGATACCGCTGTTTAATAAATGCAGTGCATATTTCTTTAAAGAAAATATTGAAGGATGTTAATAAAAAATTGTTAATAAAAAAAAAGATGGGCTTTTTATAAACGGCAGCATTTAACAGCAAATCATGGATAGCTTCAGTTTCATCCACCATGCGAACAGTTATTCTCAGGGCATGTTGTCCGGGAATGGAACCGCTAAAAATTTCAAAAAGCATCATAATTAAAACTATTGCGGGAATTAAAAAACTTCCTGAAGAATCTCTTGTTAAAAGGGTTAAAATATTTGTGTCAGGAATCACAGTTCATTTATAATGTTTGCCGTAAATTCGCATTACAAATGAATTTTAAAAATCTCAAATAATTCTTATTATGAAAACTCCACTTTTTTTAATGTTATTCGTTGCGCTTTTTGCAGCGAGCTGCAACAACGGTACAACAACCGAAAACAAAGAAACTGCCGAACAGAAAACTGAAGACAAAGCTCCAGAAACTACAAGTACAACTATGGTTTCAGAGCTGTTGGCTCCGTCAGATTTTATGGCAAAATTAAAGTCGAGTAATGGTGGGCAACTTATTGATGTGCGTACACCTGAAGAAGTGAATGCGGGTGCTATTGAGGGTTCAACCAATATTGATTTCAATGCCGCTGAGTTCAAAGAAAAGATGGCAAAATTGGACAAATCAAAACCTGTATTTGTTTATTGCAAAGCAGGAGGCCGCAGTGCCAAAGCAGCAAATGTCTGCAAAGAGCTGGGATTTAAAGAAATCTACGATATGCAGGGCGGTTGGGACAGCTACAGCGCTAAAAAATAATTAAACCGAGGGCGGCTAAGCAGAAATGATATTTGCTTTGCCGCCTTCCAATTTTAAGACTCTGCCTTTTGTATTTTTGGTAAGGTTCTCATTATTGGTTGCATACAACACCGTTGTACCTGTAGTAGCAGCATAACTGTGCAGAAATGAATGAATATCATTGGCTGAACTTTCATCCAATTCGGCAGTCGATTCATCCAAAATCAGTATTGAGGGCCTGTTTAAAAGCGCTCTCGCAATGAGGGCGCGCTGCCGATCGGATTTAGTCAGTTCAGAAGGTTTTAACTGCCTTTTATCCCCTATTTTTAAAAGGTTTAGCAGTTCGTCAATTCTCTTATTGCAAAGTTCTGCATCAGTCCAATCCGTTGCCCTGAGAATCATCATCAGATTCTCTTCCACTGTCCTATGTTCCAACAGCGGATATTCCTGTGCGACAATACCCAAATTTCTACGAAGTGCGGAAAGAGATAGTGAATCGAGCTGTCCCAATTCAAAATCAAGTATTCTGCCCTGTCCTTCTGTAATAGCCAATTCCCCGTAAAGGATTTTTAGAAAGCTGCTTTTCCCAACACCTGTAGGGCCTAGTATATAGATAAATTCTGCAGGTCGGATCTGTAAGTCGATAGCGCTCAGAATTGATGTTTTTCTTTGAAAAACTGCGACTTTTTTTAGTTCAAGGATGTATTTTTTCTTATCCCACATATTGTATGAAGTTTGGGTTGTCATCTGCAAATTTAGGATAATTGGTTGAAAAAATTAATATATCCAAGACTTTAGATGAGCTCATTATTTCTTATGCCGCTGTTCCAGCAGTGTCAATACCTCATCCAATCGGACATCCTTGGCGGCAAGCAGTACCAGATAATGGTACATCAGATCGGCTGCTTCTCCGAGGAATAAATCTTTATTATTGTCTTTTGCTTCGATAACGAGTTCAACAGCCTCCTCTCCTACTTTTTGCGCTACTTTATTAATACCTCTTTTCAAAAGAGAAGCGGTATAGGATTGTTCATCGGGATTCATTTTTCGATCCCAGATTACATTTTCCAAGTGATGCAAAAAGTCATTTCCTTCATTTTTTTCAGAAAAACAGGTATCTGTGCCCCTGTGGCAGACAGGTCCTTCAGGAATTGCTTTAATAAGCAGGGTATCATTGTCGCAGTCTATGTCAATACTTTTGACATACAGAAAATTGCCTGAGCTTTCGCCTTTTGTCCAGAGGCGTTCTTTTGAACGGCTGTAAAAGGTAACTTTTGATTCGGCTTGGGTTTTCTCCAATGCTTCGGCATTCATATAGCCAAGCATGAGTACTTTATTGGTTTTGGCATCCTGTACAATGACGGGTAACAATCCGCCACCTTTTTCAAAATCGGGTTCTATCATATTCTTACAGGAATGTTGTTATGGGCAAGGAATTGTTTTAAATCAGGTATAGGCAGTTCTTTGAAGTGAAAAATACTTGCTGCAAGTCCTGCATCTGCTTTACCTTTGGTAAATACATCCAGGAAATGCTGCATATTTCCGGCACCGCCTGAAGCAATTACAGGAATAGAGACAGATTCAGAAACCAGCGCCGTTATCTCGTTTGCAAAACCGGCTTTGGTGCCGTCATGATCCATGGAGGTGAATAGTATTTCCCCTGCACCCAATGAAGCAGCCTCTTTCACCCAATCCAAGAGTTTTATCTCAGTCGCCTGACGGCCGCCTACCAGATAAACATACCAATCGGAATCGGCATGTAAACGCGCATCTACTGCAACAACAACACATTGGGAGCCAAAATTATTAGCCAATTCACGAATGAGTTCGGGGCGTTCTACCGCAGCAGAATTTATGGATACCTTGTCGGCACCGGCTTCCAACAGCCAGGAAACATCCTGTACGGAACTGATTCCTCCGCCGACTGTAAACGGAATATTGATGTGTGATGCAATGCGTCTGACCAAATCGGACAGCGTTTTGCGGCGCTCATGAGTGGCTGAAATATCGAGAAATACCAACTCGTCGGCACCTTCTTCGCAATAGCGGCAGGCAAGTTCTACCGGGTCCCCGGCATCGCGAAGGTTTTCAAAATTGATACCTTTTACGGTTCTTCCGTCTTTAATATCAAGACAGGGTATGATGCGTTTGGCTAACACTTTATGTAAGTAGTTCTATTTTAGATCGGCAAAGAGTTTTTCCAAATCTATTTTCATATCGGGAAAAATACTGGAGTAGACCATATCACCTTCAACAAAGGGCAAGGAGGCACTGTATTTTCCTTTTTCATTCAGTGTATAAATAATCAGGTAATTTTCTTTAGGATGGATTATCCAATATTCCCTTACAGCACTTTCTTCATATACATTCATCTTGTCCTTCATTTCTTTTCGGGTATTTCCCGGAGAAAGAATTTCCACAATTAAGTCGGGAGCGCCGTTGCAGCCCTGCTCATCTAATTTATTTCTATCGCAGACAACACATAAATCGGGTTGAACTACAGTTGTGATAAGTTTGTCACTATCACCCAATTTTTTTGAAAGCCTAACGTCAAAGGGTGCAGAAAAAAGTTCACATTTATGCCCCTCAAAATAATTTAAAAAAGTTTTAGTGAGTCTCATTGAAACTCTCTGATGGGATAAATTAGGCGCAGGAGCCATAGGGAAAATATACCCTTTTATCAGCTCTACTGTTTCTTCCAGTTTCCAGCCCATGTAATCGGCATAACTGTACTGTTTGTTAAGGTCTAAATCTGAAAGTTTCATAGGATGATTTTATGTTAAAACCGATAATTATCAGAAAAAATTCCGGAAACTAAAAGAACAGCAGTTATGTAATTTTAAGAATTGGACAATTTTACGAGGTCTTCAAGACTGATCAGATTTTCATAAATTGCCTTGCCGATGACAACACCGTAACAACCTATTTTATCGAGCTGTTTTATTTCTTCGATACTGGAAACACCGCCACTTGCAATGATTCTCATGTCGGGAAATTGCTTTCTGATAGATTTGTAAAGGTCGATTGAACTGCCTTTCATCATTCCGTCTTTTTCAATATCAGTACAAAGTACATAGCGGATGCCATGCCATTGATAATTGGTGATAAAATCAAAAAGTTTGATTTCGGTAGGATTTACCCAACCATTGATTCGTACAATTCCGCCGAGTACATCGGCACCAAGAATAATCTTTTCGGGTCCGTATTTTTGCAACCAGTTGAGTAAGAGTTTTGGATTTTTGACGGCAACAGTACCAATGCTTGCCTGATGTGCACCGCAATCGAATACTTTTTTTATGTCCTCATCTGATTTTACACCGCCGCCAAAATCCACCTTTAGTTTGGTTTCTTTGGTGATGGTTTCCAATATTTTGTAATTGACAACCTGTCCGGCCTTTGCTCCGTCGAGATCGACCACGTGAATTCGTTCTATGCCGGCTTCAGCAAAACGTTTGGCTACTGCAATAGGGTCATTGTCATAGACTTTTTTCTCATCAAATTTCCCCTGAGTCAGTCTTACGCATTTTCCATCAACAATGTCAATAGATGGTATAATTTTGATCATAATCCCAAAAAGTTTTTAAGAATTTGCTCCCCTACAACACCCGATTTTTCGGGATGAAACTGAGTTGCGTAAAAATTATCTTTCTGTAATGCTGCACTGAACGGCAAAATATAATCGGTCAGGGCAACAGTGTAAGGGCCATTCTCCACATAATAGCTATGTACAAAGTACAAATAACTTTTATCGGCTACATGATTAAAAAGGCCGTGGGGATCGATATTAGGGGAAGGATAAAAGCTGTTCCAGCCAACATGAGGAACCTTATCGCTATGCTCGGGCACAAACTTAATAACTTTTTGTGGAATAATAGATAAACAATCGGTATTTCCTTCTTCAGAATGTTCACATAGCAGCTGCATCCCCAGACAAATTCCTAAAACAGGCTGTTCCAAAGACTTAATAACTAAATCTAATTTCTGATTCTTGAGATAATTCATTGTACTTCCAGCCTCTCCTACTCCGGGAAAGATCACCTTATCAGCTGCCTTAATAATTTCAGGATCGGCACTTAGCGTGGGATTTATACCCAAACGCTCAAATGCAAAACAGACGGAACGTATATTGCCTGCATTGTAGTCAATTATTACTGTATTCATAAAAACAGGATAAGAATGAATTGAAAAGGCGATTTACAAATAATTATAAAACACCTTTGGTACTGGGCAATTCTCTATTATTCGGATCCTTTTTAATGGCCATTTTAATAGCCCTCGCCCATGCTTTGAAACTTGCCTCAATTTTATGATGTTCATTTCGACCCTCTGCTTTGATGTTCATGTTACACAGTGATGTATCCGAAAAAGATTTGAAGAAATGTTCAAACATTTCTGTCGGCATGCCGCCGACCGTTTCTCTTTTGTATTCAGCATTCCATACCAGCCAGGGTCGGCCACTAAAATCCAAGGCCACTTCGGCAAGGCAATCGTCCATAGGCACTGTGTAAAAGCCATATCGCTCTATGCCGCGTTTATCGCCCAAAGCCTCCCTAAAGGCCTGTCCGAGTGCCAATCCTGCATCTTCAATACTATGGTGCTCGTCAATATGCAAATCACCATGAACATGCAGTTTCAGGTCGCAACCGCTGTGTTTGGCCAACTGTTCCAACATATGGTCAAAAAATCCGATTCCTGTTGAAATGTCAGCTTTTCCATTTCCATCAAGATCCAATTCCACCAAAATATCGGTCTCATTTGTTTTCCGATGAACTGAAGCTTTTCTGCCCTCTGCGGTTTTTAGAAATTCATAAATTTCCTTCCAACTATTTGCATGACAGTAACAGTATTCCTGCAAACCTTTTTCAATGAGCGGGTTGCCTTTATAGTCTCCGGAATGAATAAAAATACCTTTTGAACCGAGGTTTTTTGCCAGTTCAATGTCTGTTGTTCTGTCACCTATGACAAATGAATTTTTCAGATCAAAATTTTCATTCAAATAATTTGTGAGCAGTCCGGTACGGGGCTTTCGGGTAACTGCATTATCCTGCGGAAAGCTGCGGTCAATCAGAATTTCATCAAAGCTGATTCCTTCATTTTCCAATGCCTGTAACATTTTGTTGTGTGCGGGCCAAAAAGTATCTTCGGGAAAGGAGTCTGTCCCCAGTCCATCCTGATTGGTCACCATCACCAATTTGTAATCAAATTCCTCTACAATTTTTGTAAGGTATTTGAAGGTACCCGGTAAAAATTCCAATTTCTCTAGGGAATCAACCTGGAAATCTGTGGGCGGTTCAATGATCAGCGTACCGTCTCTATCTATAAAAAGAATTTTTTGCATTTTAATTTTCTTTATACTTGACTAAAGTTTCCAATAAAAAAATATTCTCCTCAGGCGTTCCAACTGTAATTCTCAGGCAACCCTCACAGCCCGGGACAGTAGATCTGTTTCGGACTACAATTTTATTTTGAAGCAGAAATTTATACAATGTATTCGGTTCAGCCACTTTCATCAATATAAAATTCGCATCGGAAGGATATACTTTTTGTACAAAGGAAAAATCCGATAATTGCTTTTCCAACTTTGTCCGTTCCTGCAACAAAACTGAAATAAAATTGGCCGTTTTTTCAGTATCTTCCAAGGCTTTCAAGGCCGTTTCCTGTGTCAGCAAGTTGATATTGTATGGCGCTTTTACCTTATTAAACAATTGAATCATAGAACTGTTCGAAAAGGCCATTCCCAAACGGATAGCGGCCAATCCCCATGCTTTTGAAAGCGTTTGCAGCACTACCAGATTATCATGTTTATCTATGAGTCTGATAAAAGACGGCTGAGTAGAAAAGTCGATATATGCTTCGTCCACAACCACAATTCCATGGAATTTTTTCAGCACAGCTTCCATTATGTCTGCATTGAGACTATTGCCGGTCGGATTATTGGGACTGCAAAAGAAAAGCAGTTTGGTATTGGCATCCCAGGCTTTGCAAAGCGCATCCAAATCGGGCTGAAATTCTGAATTGAGCGGCACTTCCCTAATTTTTACATCTGCAATATCGGCAGCAACCTGATACATACCATAGGTAGGCGGCAGGCTGATGATATTATCGATACCGGGTTCACAGAAAATTCTGAAAAGCAGGTCAATAGCTTCATCGCTGCCATTACCCAGAAAAATCTGTTCAGCCCGAACTCTTTTTATTTCAGAAATTCGTTCTTTCAACTTATGCTGAAGCGGGTCCGGATAGCGATTCAGACCGTTATTGAAGGGATTTTCGTTGGCATCGAGAAATAACTCGGCCTCACCCTCAAACTCATGCCTTGCGGATGAATAGGGTTTCATGCGTCGAATATTCGGACGCATTAAAGCTGCAATGTCTTTCATTTAAATGGAATAAATGGGGGCGAATCAACGCCCCCGTTGAGCGTTTATTTACCTTCTTTTTCTTTATTTTTCAGGTATTCCAAACGAATGGTTACAGCATTTTTATGCCCGCTAAGGCCTTCTGCTTCTGCCATCGTTTCTACAGTTGCACCAATATTGACAATGCCTTCTGTGGTGAGCTGCTGATAGGTAACTTTTTTGGAAAATGACTCCAGCATTACACCGCTGAACATTTTGGCAAAACCGCCTGTCGGGAGTGTATGGTTGGGACCTGTAGCATAATCACCGACGGCCTCCGGAGAGTAATTGCCCAAGAAAATTGCAGACGCATTGAAGATTTCTGTTGCGAAAGCATTGCAGTTGCGCAGTCCAACAATCAGATGCTCGGGAGCATATTCATTGACGATATCGCGGGCTTCTTCCTGAGTTTTCACAATGATGCCCACACTGAATTCCAATGCTTTTTCGGCAATTTCTTTTCTATCGAGTTCTTTAAGCTGTGCTTCGAGGTGTTTTTGAACTCTTTTGAGGTATTCTTCTTTAAAAGTAACAAGAATTACCTGACTGTCAACGCCATGTTCAGCCTGAGAAAGGAGATCGGCTGCAACAAAAGACGAAGGCATTGTTTCATCGGCAACAATCATCAGTTCTGAAGGACCTGCCGGCATGTCGATAGCCAAACCGTCACGGAAAACCATTTGTTTTGCTGCGGTTACATATGCATTGCCAGGACCAAATATTTTATATACTTTAGGAACAGATTCAGTACCATAAGCCATTGCGGCAATAGCCTGAGCGCCACCCACTTTGAATATCGATTTCAATCCTACCATTTTGGCTGCATAAAGCACAGCAGGATGGATAGTTCCGTCAGCCTGCGGAGGCACACATACTACGATTTCCTTACATCCGGCCAATTTAGCAGGTATTCCCAACATAAGTACCGTTGAAAATAAAGGCGCAGTACCGCTCGGAATGTAAAGACCTACCTTTTCTATCGGCAGGGCACGACGCCAGCAGCGTACACCCGGCATAGTTTCTACCACATGGTAATTCTCGCGGTGTGTTGTGTGAAAAGTTAGAATATTCTTATAAGCCACTTTCATGGCATCTTTCAGTTTCTGACTGACGAATTCGTCACAAGCATCAAACTCTTCCTGAGTAATAGCAAGATTCTTCAGCTGTACATTATCAAATTTTGCGGTATATTCCAATACCTTTTCATCGCCTTTGGCCTTAACATTTTCAAGAATGGAAGCTACTGACTCCACAATCTCTTTATTGTCAGGATTTGGACGTTTTAAAAATTCGTTCCATTGCTCGCGGGCAGGATGTTTAAAGACTTTCATAACTTTAGTTTAATAAGGAAAACAATGTTTGTTGAGAGAGCGTATATGCAATGTTACAAAATCTCAAATATCAACAAAAAAAGTTTCCGATTGAGACAAAAGGATGCTTAAATTCGACTTTTGCAAAGTTAAAATATATTTACTGATTGCCGTATTTTTTTCAGTGCAAGATTTACAATTCTCCGGTACAAAGTTTAGAGAATCATTTTCTCAATAGGGACTACCAAAATCCCCTCAGCTCCATGTGCCTTCAGATTATCAATGAGTTCCCAAAATTTTTCTTCATTCACAACAGAATGCAGTGAACTCCAGCCCTCTTTTGCCAGGGGTAAAACCGTCGGACTTTTCATACCGGGCAGTATATTGCAGATAGCCTCAATTTCGGTATTTGGCACATTCAGGAGAATGTACTTATTTCTTTTTGCCGCTTCTACTGCCTCAATTCTAAAAAGGAGCTTTTGTAAAATTGCTTCTTTTTCAGGAGACAGGTTTGGATTTGCGACCATCAGCGCCTCAGAACGCATTACAGTTTCTACTTCTTTAAGACCATTGCTCATCAAAGTACTTCCGGTACTGACAATATCGCAAATAGCATCGGCTAAACCGATATTGGGTGCAATTTCTACAGATCCGCTGATTTCGTGAATCTCAGCCTCTATACCTCTATCCAACAAAAATTTCTTTACAATATTCGGATAGGTAGTAGCGATGCGCTTTCCGCGAAAATAGTCGATTCCTTCATATTTTTCACCACGCGGAATAGCCAAGCAGAGTCGGCATTTTGAAAAACCCAAACGTTTTACAATCCGTAATTGTGTCTGACTTTCCAACCAGACATTTTCGCCCAAAATACCGACATCGGCTACTGCATCTTCGATATACTGTGGAATATCATCATCGCGCAGATAAAGCAGGTCGATGGGAAAATTAGGGGATGGAGCCAAAAGCTGCCTTTTCCCGTCCTGAATTTCGATAGAACATTCATTGAACAGATTTTGGGAATCCTCGGTCAATCGACCCGATTTTTGAATGGCGATTTTTAATCTTTCCATGAGTTTATAGATTTTTTAAAAATAAAAAAGGATTCAATGGCAAAAACCGCTGAATCCTTCTGTTATGAATTGATAAATTTTTATTTATACTTTACAAAACAGCTGTGAAGTCCGGCTTCGGCAGAAACTGGATGATGATGATGCAACTGTCTGTTAGATTCCATTTTTATCTGATATTTAAAACACAAACATATAGAACTGAAATGAGTTCACAAAATTTGAGGGATTATTTTTTTGAGATGCCGTTTTTTGAGACTCAAGACTTTTAGACTTAAGATTATTAGATTTATAATTTATGCAAGTACAGTTATAGAAGGTTTAAAAAAATACTAAGTTATAGCTATGATTATAACTTTTTTCATATATTTGTAATGTTATAAATACAATTATATAATTATGATACTAAAAGACATTCCAGAATCAATTCCCCGGCCACAATATCTCAACCGGATAAGTCCATTTATCGACAAACAGCTTATAAAAGTTCTGAGCGGACAAAGAAGGGTTGGAAAAAGCTATCTGCTTTATCAGATAATGGAACTTATTCGCACAAAACAAAAAAAAGCTCCAATAATCTATATCAACAAAGAAGATTTGAGTTACAGTTCAATCAAAAATTTTGAAGACTTGAACAGCTATGTCCAAAATCTGATTCAAAAAGGGAAAAAAAATTATCTTTTTATAGACGAAATCCAAGATATCAAAGATTTTGACAAAGCCTTACGCTCATTGGTATTGAATGCTGATCTGGATATTTATTGCACGGGAAGTAATGCCGATCTGCTATCGGCAGACATTGCCGGAAACCTTAGTGGCAGGGCAATTGAAATAGAGGTTTATAGTTTAAATTATCCGGAATTTTTGACTTTTCACAAATTTAAAAATGAAGACAGCAGCCTTGAAAAATATCTGCAGTTTGGAGGCTTGCCTTATTTGAAGCATTTGCCACTTAAACAGGAAATTGTTTTCGAATACCTTAAAAACATTTATTCAACTGTGGTTTTTAGAGATGTTATTAACCGATTTGGCGTGAGAAATACTGTATTCCTGGAACAGTTAATTCTTTTTCTGGCATCTAATATCGGCAGCATGTTTTCTTCCAAAAAAATCAGCGATTTCTTAAAATCACAAAAAGTAAATATCCCGCCAAATCAGGTTCAGACCTATATCGGACATTTGAAAAGCGCCTTTCTGATACATCAGGTACAACGATATGATATTGAAGGCAAAAGAATATTTGAAATTGGGCAAAAGTATTATTTCGAAAATCTTGGTATAAGAAACGCAATTTGGGGATACAGGCTTCAGGATGCCGCTAAAATAATGGAAAATGTAGTTTATAATCACCTCACATCCAGGGGTTACAAGGTAAAAGAAGGCGTCATAGGGGTTGATCAGGAAATAGATTTCATTGCCGAAAAAAGCGGCGAAAAAATATACTTGCAAGTTGCGCTATCGCTCACTGAACAAAAAACAATAGACAGAGAATTTGGCAATCTTATGAAAATCAATGATAACTATCCAAAATATATCATTTGCAAACAGAATTTCTACACAAATAGCAACGAAGGTATCAGGGTTATTGATTTAAGAAGTTTTTTGAGTGACTTTTAGATTTCGTATAAAATACTTCAGAATATCTAATTTCAGACTTCTTCATTAGGATTACCTGTTTAAGGATTATGTGCTGAATCAGATAAATTTATAAACTTGGCTGACTTATATTTCTTCCTCAGCAAAAAATATCCCAAATAGGCCATAGGGAAATACGCCAGTAACAGGTCTGTGAGATTGAACCATAGTGGCGATGGCAAAAGCAAAACCATATAAATACCCCCTACAAAAAACAGCGATGCAATGAGCATCACCATATAGAATCGGAAAGAAACTGCTAATGCAGTACAAAGTAATGCACCCGAAAAAGTCCCTAAGGCATGTGCCAAAAAGGGCATGATAAAATGCCTGGGTTGCATCAGCGCCATTGCTTTAATTAAACCTTCTTCTGTAGTAAGGTCCGCTCCTGCGGGCGCAGGAATAATATAATTGCTGATTAAAATAATTCCCATGTTCACAAAGGAACCTACTACAAGGCCCACGAAAAAGGCCAATATATTTCTGATGATGGTTTGTATATTCATTGACTTTAATTTATTTGTAAATATAAGTCAAATTATGCTGGTTAAGATGATTTGATGTGGTTTTTTGAAGAGGTATAAGCAACAGAAAAAATCTGATGCCCCAGATAGCCGCCATCGGGGTATGCTCAGATTTTACCTTGATATCTGATGCCCAGAAACAAACCCGTTTTGAAATGAGTGTTTACAACGAATAACGCTGCAAATCGTTGCAAAAAATGCAACGAATATTTTGCAATTGCAACGAAAAGTCCTTATATTCGTTGCAAAAAATAAGACGAATGGAAGATTATATATATCAATATCCGAACTGGCCGAACTTTTTTTGGGATAATAATAGGATAATTTCATTGTTAAGCGAAGCCAGAAATTTGCAGGGCAGACTCACAGGAAAAATGGAATCGCTTGGATTTGAATTAAGGGATGAGGCGCTCCTGGAGACTTTAACTCAGGATGTTATTAAATCTTCTGAAATAGAAGGTGAAATATTAAACCCCGAATCTGTACGCTCTTCCATCGCTCAACGTTTGGGTATAGCCTTTGCCGGAATTCCTACACATGAACGCAATGTAGATGGCATGGTTGATATAATGATTGATGCAACAAAGAATTGCTTTATGCCTCTTACAAAAGACCGGCTTTTTGATTGGCATGCTGCACTTTTTCCGACCGGCAGAAATGGTATGTTCAAAATAACTGTCGCCGACTGGCGCAAAGACTTAAGGGGAAAAATGCAGGTTGTTTCTGGGGCAGCCGGAAGAGAAACTATACATTTTCAGGCACCTGATGCCGAAATGATTGATGCCGAAATGTCAATTTTTATCAATTGGTTTAATGAAAACCAGGATTTAGATCTTGTGATTAAATCGGCAATTGCACACTTATGGTTTGTAACTTTGCACCCATTTCAGGACGGGAATGGTCGTATCACAAGAGCGCTTACCGACCTGCTGCTTGCCAGATCAGATAACAGTACACAAAGATTTCATAGCATGTCTGCTCAAATCAGGATTGAGCGAAAATCATATTATAATATTTTGGAAAAGACGCAAAAAGGGGGACTTGATATCAGTGATTGGATTCTTTGGTTTTTAAATTGCCTTATTAAGGCGCTGAAAGCATCGGAAATAACGCTGAACAAGGTATTTACAAAATCAAGTTTCTGGAAATTGCACGAACATTTAAACTTAAACGAAAGGCAGAAAAAAGTACTGAACATCTTACTTAAAGGCTTTGAAGGCAATCTTACTTCTATTAAATGGGCTAAAATCGGTAAATGCTCAAAAGATACAGCAATTAGAGACATCAATGACCTTATTGAAAAAGCTGTACTTAAAAAACTTGAGGCAGGCGGAAGAAGCACAAATTATGAGTTGGTTTAGTATCTGTTTTCTCAACCTGCGCATGGTTTGATAATGACGATGTTTAGGTCACCCCGATGGGGCTAAAACACAATCTATATTTTATCAATCTAAGAACAGGTCGTCCCGATGGGACTATGCAAATTGTTAAAGAATAAAGTTTTAGTTTTTTAAACGGTTTATAATCGTTACCCCGAGTGTATTTTCAGCTCCATCGGAGCGGCCTGTTCTTAGCCGATAGGCAAGAACAGGAAATGAGCCACAGCGTGGTGACCTGATTCGAATTAACAAAAAAACATTTGCAATTTGAATTTATTTGTTTTATTTTCGAAACATAATATTTTAAAAAAAATTGAAAATGGCAAACACCTAT